>JAUWFF010000161.1 GCA_030607105.1 Filomicrobium sp. | reverse complement strand
CCTTGTCGTAAAGCGGTGCGCGACGCTGCACGAGCCGAACCAGCTGATCGCGGTCAAGCGGTTCGGAACCTGGCTCGACCGCCGAGAATACCTCCTCGGCAAGATTGATGATGGTCCGACCGTCACCATCGGCCATCGCCTTGATGGCTTTCCGCGCCTCATCATCGAGCGGCAATTCCTGCCCCTCTTCAACCTCGGCGCGCTTCAGCAAAGTCTCCAGCGAACCTTCGTCGTGGCGCTCAAAGGTCAAGACGACTGCCCGCGAAAGCAGCGCTGCATTAAGTTCAAACGATGGGTTTTCCGTCGTCGCGCCAATCAAAGTGATGGTCCCGTCTTCCATGTGCGGAAGAAAGGAGTCCTGCTGCGCCCGGTTGAACCGATGGATCTCATCGATGAACAAAAGCGTGCCCTTACCCTGTGCACGCCGGCCCTTCGCCCGGTCAAAAGCCTTTCTTAGATCCTGCACGCCCGAAAAAATTGCTGACAGCTGCTCGAAATCGAGCTCAGTTTCTTCCGCAATAAGCCGCGCCACCGTGGTCTTACCGCAGCCCGGCGGTCCCCACAGGATCATGCTGGATAACCGTCCGGACCTAAGCATCCGGCTCAACGTACCTTCCGGCCCGAGGATCTGCTCCTGCCCGACAACGTCTGCGAGCTTCAGCGGTCGAAGTCGATCCGCCAGCGGCCGAGGAGCCCCCTTTTCCAATCCGGCCGCTTGAAACAGATCACTCATTTTTTTCTGCCTTTGAGCCAGCCGCGGCGCTAGGGTGAGATCGTTTGAGATGGATGCACTTCGCCTCCACTAAAAGCGTGAATCACACTCCAAAACAATAAGCTTGAGCGGCCCCTGGCGCCGGCCGCGATCCCACCCGGGCCGAACCTGCCCTAGCCCGGCACACGCAGTTCGAGATTTCGGCCATCCCGGTTGACATTCATCGTCCACACCCGTCGACGTTCTCGCAACTTCGAGACGAGATCCGCCAAATCGCGAATCCGACGTCTGCCCACCTTGGTGATCACATCGCCCGCGCGAAACCCAAGCCTGGAGGCTATCGAACGCCGCCGCACAGAAATCACGACAACTCCGTCGCTCAAATCGAGCTCCAGCTCCTCGGCAACGGTCGGCAGCAGGTTCGCCACCCGGGCACCATCGAGCGGGTGTTTGCCCGAAAGATCGCGAACGTCGCTCTTTTTTAACTTCGGTGCCGCAGCCAAACGAACTCGCAGCTCGCTCTCACGCCCGTCACGAACGATCCTCAACTTGGCCCTTTTGCCGACGCCGCGCGTTGTCAGACGGTAGTTGACCCCACGCGCATCGGCAACATCGAAACCGTCGACCTTGATCACGATATCGCCGGGCTGCAAACCGGCCAGTTCCGCCGGACTGTCATCATAGACACGCATGACAACGGCGCCCGAAATGCGTGAGGCACCGAGCGCCGCGGCCAGGTTCCGGTCCATCGATTGCAGCCTCGCGCCCAGCCAGGGCCGTTCGACCTTACGGCCGTCAAGAGCACTATCAACGTGCAGCTTCACTAGGTTAGAAGGGATCGCGAAGCCTATGCCGTTAGACCCGCCAGAGCGCGAAAAGATCGCCGTATTGATCCCGACCAACCGACCCTTCACATCGACCAGCGCACCGCCGGAGTTCCCAGGATTGATCGCGGCATCGGTCTGAATGAATACGGCATTTGAAGCTATCTGCGAGCGCGCCAGCGCCGACACAATACCGCTCGTCACCGTCTGGCCGACCCCGAACGGGTTGCCAATCGCGAGCACCAGGTCGCCGACCTGCAAGGAGTCGGAATTCGCAAACCGCATAAACGGAAAGTCGGTTCCATTGCCCTGAATCTTCAAGATGGCGATGTCGGTCTTCTTGTCCTTGGCAATGACCTTCGCATCGAATTCCCGCTGATCGGAAAGCGCCACGCGAATTTCAGTCTTACCACGTCCTTTGATAACGTGCGTATTGGTAACGATCACTCCGTCAGGACTAACGATGACGCCTGAGCCAAGCGAAGATTGAACCCGCTCCCGCGGCATCCCGAGATCAAAGTCGTCGCCAAAGAAACGTCCAAAAAAGTCATCCGCGAACCGAGAGCGTGGACGGCGCACCCGTGAGGAGACGTACACATTAACAACGGCCGGCGCCGCCAGACGAACAATGGGCGCGAACGAATACTGGATCGACTCCCGGGAGGGCGGCGGCACCCGCCTCTGAGCATCGGCTGGCCCGGTTCCTCCTGACAAAGCCATAACGACCAACCCAAGGACAACAACACCAGCACGGATCACAGCTCGAGAGTTCATTCCTTGCATCCTTCCACCGCAGGCCAACCGAGCAAACATCGTTTTGTTAGTGAAATGGGTCACTGTGGCAATCACGTGCCCAGCCACTTGACGGTCTTTTCACCTCGCAAGTGTTCACCCCAAACGAAAACGGCCTGGGAGCGTATGCACCAGGGCCGTCAAAGAGCACGAGGCCCCCGCTGCGTGATGTCTGCGTCGCCTACATACCGGGGGGCGGAGCAGCCTGCTCAGCTTCCGCGGCAAGCTCCGCCTCGTGCCGCTCACGGTCTTCCTTGCCTTTCACGCTCTCATCGCGGTCGACGAGTTCGATGACGGCCCGCGGAGCGCTGTCGCCATAACGGAAACCGGCCTTCAATACCCGCGTATAACCGCCATTACGGTCCCGATAGCGGTCGGCCAGCACATCGAAGAGTTTTTTCACCATGTCTTCGTCGCGCAATCTTGAACCAGCAATCCGGCGTGAGTTGAGATCGCCGCGCTTGGCCAGCGTAATGTACTTGTCGACAACCCGCCTGAGATCCTTCGCCTTTGGCAACGTCGTCACAATTTGTTCGTGACGAATGAGAGAGGCCGCCATATTGGAGAGCATTGCCTGGCGGTGACCCGAATCGCGCGAAAAGCGCCGACCCATCTTCTTATGTCGCATCGTCCCTTACCTTCTCTACGGTTGTTTGACGGGGAGGTTCTTCGGCCTCACCTCGTTCTTTCGAAAAGCAAATAGCGAACTGCTCTGTTACCTGGGCGCTTCTAGTATTGGTCCTCGAACCGCTTGGCCAGTTCTTCGATGTTGTCGGGCGGCCAGTTCGGTACTTCCATGCCAAGATGCAGGCCCATGGCCGCCAGCACTTCTTTGATCTCGTTGAGCGACTTACGCCCGAAGTTGGGCGTGCGCAGCATTTCGGCTTCCGATTTCTGGATCAGGTCGCCAATGTAAACAATATTGTCGTTCTTCAGGCAGTTCGCCGAACGCACCGAAAGCTCCAGTTCGTCGACCTTCTTAAGCAGCGCGGCGTTGAAGGACAGTTCCGGATGGCGCGGCTCTTCTTCCTGCTTTTTGGGTTCCTCGAAGTTGATGAACACGGAAAGCTGGTCCTGCAGAATGCGCGCCGCGAAGGCAACCGCATCTTCCGGCGTGATCGAACCGTCTGTTTCGATCTGCATCGTCAGCTTGTCCTTGTCGAGATCCTGCCCTTCGCGAGTGTGCTCGACCCTGTAGGACACCTTCTTGACCGGACTGTAGAGGCTGTCGATCGGGATCAGGCCAATGGGTGCATCGTCCGGTCGGTTACGGTCGGCAAGCACGTATCCCTTGCCAAGGTCCGCCGTCAGCTCCATGCGGATGCTGGCCCCCTGGTCGAGGTGACAGATGACATGCTCAGGGTTCAGGATATCGACTTCCGAACCTGTCTCGATGTCGCCGGCAAGAACGGGGCCCGGTCCCTCTTTGCGCAGCACCATCCGCTTCGGCCCTTCCGAGTGCAGCCTCAGCGCGACTTCCTTCAGGTTTAAGACAACATGCGTCACATCTTCACGAACGCCGGCAACCGAATAGAACTCGTGCTGCACGCCATCAATCTGCACCGTCTTAATCGCAGCGCCTTGCAGTGACGATAGCAACACTCGGCGCAGCGCATTGCCGAGCGTCATGCCGAAGCCGCGCTCCAATGGCTCCGCCACCATGGTCGCGGTCCGGGCGCTATCGCGGCCGGGTTCGATTTCAAGCTTGGCGGGCTTGATTAGATCCTGCCAGTTCTTCTGCATGATCGTTGACATCGACACGGGTGGTAACCTCGTTGTTTGCTCGTGGGCGACGCCGCAGCCGGCGCGCAAACCACTCTTGGGAATAAAGTGTCGGGTTTGTCCCGAGTAAAACAGCACTTAGCCTCATGCTGGTGCTATCACAGTCGCAAGCGCGTCCCGGCGCCCGGCTGGCGTTAGACGCGGCGGCGCTTACGCGGACGGCAACCGTTGTGCGGGATTGGCGTGACGTCGCGGATGGACGTGATCTGAAGCCCCAGCGACTGCAGCGCGCGCAGCGCCGATTCTCGGCCCGATCCCGGACCTGTAACTTCCACCTCAAGCACCTTCATGCCGTGGTCCTGGGCCTTGCGGCCGGCATCCTCGGCGGCCATCTGAGCGGCAAACGGGGTCGATTTTCGCGAACCCTTGAAGCCCATCGTGCCGGCCGATGACCAGGAGATCGTATTGCCCTGGGCATCGGTGATCGTGATCATCGTATTATTGAAGCTGGCGTTAACGTGAGCCACGCCCGAAGAGATGTTCTTCTTCTCGCGGCGGCGAACCTTGCCCCGCTGCTGTTCTTTGGCCATCTAACCGTCACTCTCTCATCTGCACTGATGCCGGTGCCGCCCTGGGTGCACCAACGAACCGCTCCGCGGATACGGAGCCACA
>JAUWFF010000213.1 GCA_030607105.1 Filomicrobium sp. | reverse complement strand
CATGGATCACCGGCTGGTTTCGAGTGCTGAGGCGGAAGCTGCAGGCTGGCGCTTCCGCCTTAGTTCCGGTTATCCCGCCCGCCGCACTTTTGCCAGCTCACTGAGTGCTTCTTACCCGCAAATTTGTCCACACAGCCGATTCTTATGGGCCCAAGTCTGGTAGAAGCACATCCTGAAGCAACCCGAGACCCATAATGAACGACCGTCAGTCCACCACCTCTCAGCCCGATGACACAGACGAAGACGTCACCGCCGCCGTCCTCGTTATCGGCGATGAGATTCTCTCGGGACGCACCAGGGAGGCCAACGCCGGTTACATCGCGGGCATTTTGACGGCAGCTGGCATTAGACTACAAGAAATACGCGTCGTCGCCGACGATCAGGACGATATCGTCAATGCCCTAAACGCCCTCCGGTCCCGGTACAGTTACGTCTTCACGACCGGCGGCATCGGACCAACTCACGATGACATCACCGCCCAAGCAGTCGCCAAGGCCTTTGGCCGCAGCATCGATGTCGATCAGCGCGCCTTGGACCTGATGCTGCCCTATTACCAGACCCGCGGCGTCGAACTAACACCATCCCGGCTCCGCATGACGCGCATTCCCGATGGCGCCGATCTCATCCAAAACCGCGTCACCGCCGCACCCGGCTTTAGAATTGACAACGTTTTCGTCATGGCGGGCGTACCATCGATAATGCAAGTGATGCTCGACCAGGTTCTGCCAGACTTGAAGACCGGCCGCCGGCTTCTCAGCGAAACCATCAAGGTGTCCGCTCCCGAAGGCGACGTCGCCGACCTTTTCACTGAACACCAGAACGCCTTTCCGGCGGTGACGATGGGCAGCTATCCCGACTTCACCGGAGGCGTCATACGCTGTGAGCTTGTTCTGCGGTCGATCGACGCGGAAACCCTTTCAAGGGCCGCTGCTGCACTGCGGCAAAAACTCTCAGAAATTGGCATAAGACACGTCTAATCAGTCAATTACATCGTCTTTTGCGGCCAGACGACGCAGCGGCGCATCGTCTGTTGCATTGATTCAAAATCTCAACATGCTCTCGCTTCTGCCTAGGAACATTAAATGTTCCGCCAACCAACGGGGAATTTCTGCGTTGGCGTTTTTCGCCTCCAAACCGCTTCTCCATTGCGGCGGCGCAAAAGCGAAACGTACGGGTCCCAAACCGTAAGCGTTCACGGGGTAGAACTTGATGATGCATTTTGCAGGCAACCATGAACCCAAAAAAGGTGCACGAATTGACCAGTCGCTTTGTCTGAAGACAGCATTCTTCACCGCACTCACGGCACTATTCCTCATCAACGCTGTCATGCCTGAGGCACACGCCAAGCGCCCCGGCTCGACCTATTGCTTCGTCGGCAAGTGTCACCGCGTCAAAACCTTGAACGAAACCCGTACGCTTGTCGGCAAGACCGTACCGCTGGTAGCTTCCCACTACAGTGATTGCAGGAAGGATCGCTTCAATCCCTGCGGCCTGACATCGTCCGGTGAGCCCTTCCATCCTGATCGTCCCGACAATGCAGCCAGCCCGGTCTACCCCGACGGCACCGTGCTCCTCGTCCGCAATCCTAAAACCAAGGCCTCAGTGGTTTTGCGGATCAATAACGCGGGTCCCTATTGGGGCAACCGAAAGCTCGACGTTTCCGAAGCCGCCGCAGAAAAACTCGGCTTCCGCCGCCGCGGTGTCGCCAAACTCGAAACCAAGATCCTGTCAGCCCCAAACAAGAAAGAAGCCCGCTATAGCCGCCGCCGTAAGTATCGTTCTCTGCCAGGCTTCATCGGGAAGTATGACAGCCTCAAAGAGGCCGAACGCACGGCCGTCGCGCTGATGATGCTTGATGCCACCGCAGCCAGCGTCATCGCCCCATCCAACAGCGCCGCCATGCTCACAGCGACACGCAGTGAGAGCCATCGTCAGCGCGAAAGGCGGCATCGCGATAGAAAGAAGCTTGAGCCGATCATCAAGACCATGCGGCTCATCGCGGAAATGAAGCCAGCAACCGCCAAGGCTACAGTCGCTGCCGATTCTCTCATCTCCGATTCTTCTTCGACCCATCAACTCACTGATGGCCCATTATATCGTTACGGCCAGGCAACCTCCCCGGCCAGCAATGAACTGGCGCCCCAGGACAAGGCGCCAACCCGCCAACTCGCACGGGCCGCCCTGGCGGAACTCACCGCCGAAAACGATTTCCTGGAACATAGGACAAAGCTTACTTCCGTCGAACTCATCCGCACGGCGGAAGTCGGTGCCCCCAGCAACAATGCGTGGCAGGACCTGCTCCATACCCGCCTTGCCCCGTTATCTGGAGAAAACATCTGGGGCGGCACGTTGCCTTACCTGCCATTACCGGGTCGCACGCCAAGACGCTACGTCCCCGGCGCCCCCACTCTCGCCCGCAACGAAGTGATGGACTAGAGAGTGATCGTTTGAAATGGAAGCGACAACGCCCCCCATGGATCGGTCGCGCCTTGAGAGCTTAGGCCGCATCCCAGCTATCGTGGGGCCCAGCAGGCGCCGGCAGCTTCGGCGCTTGATCCGGATAGAGGTCAAACGTCTCGTCCAGCGAATCCAGGAACTCGGCAATTAGGTCCAAACACACACCTAGTGGCACTTTGGCTGCCACCAGAAATTCATCCCCGATCACTGGAGCCTTGTCGTCAGCAAGCCCGGCATCCTCTACATCGAGCAAACCGCGCGAACGCAGATAAGGATCCCGCCCGCCACCGGTATGGAAGTTGGCCTCCACCTGCTCATGAAGCTCTTCGAAAGCATCATCCAGATCGACAGTGGCTGAAACGAAGAGCTGCGCCAGGGGACGGAACTTTTGCACCTCTCGGCTAAGTTCCGCGACGTGCATCCGTGCCTGTACGATCCGCGCTACAAGATTAAGCTCATGGGTCTTGAAGCGAGACAACACCCATCGCTGCGCACCTGAAACACACGGGTCCGAAACGTCACCCGTCACCCAATTCGCCGCCGACGCCATCAAATCCTCTCCCGCGGCGAGCGCGGCATCAAGATTGTCGGCGATAAGGTAAACACTTGGTGGGACATTGACCTGTCGTTCAAGCATTCGGTCCTCTGAAACGTTAGTTCCTACACGTTACGCCGAGCACCCGTAGGCGCCAGCCGCATGCAATAGAACTAGACTACATGCGCGGCGGCGGAATGAGGGCAATCAGCCGCTGTAACGCCCGTCCAAGATCTCGTCCCCGAATCGAAAGGTAGCGGGCTAGATTTGAATCAAAGGCAGCCCGCCAGCGCTCGCGATCGGAAGTGCGCGCTGCGATCATCTTCAAGCTGGAGAGGATCGCATCATCCGTGAATTCTGCCGGCACGCTGAGCTGCTGCCGTACGATCGGCACAGCCTCGGCGAGATGTAGGACATCGGCCGGCCGTAGGACCACCTCCACCGGAGACGGCGAACACACAAGCCGCGTCCGCCTCAACGGCCGCGTGGTTTCGACATCCGCGGGCATGTATTGCGGCCTGACACGCCGCGTTTTTCCCTTTGGATCGAAACCACTCATCTCTCAATGTCCCCCGCAGATTATCTCCTAACTCATTAGTATCACTGATTCGCAGCCCTCTTGCATGGCAGGAAAGTTTGGACAGATCGCCAAGAGGGTAATCAGTAAACGTAATGAGGAGATCCTGTAGCGAAAAACGCGTCGTCGGCGCAGCGAACTGAACAGATAACGCTTCCAGGAAAGCATCGTGTTGATCGATAGCGGTAAACCTCAACAAATCGCATTTCTCATCCCGGCATTAATTGCCAGGACCCAATTCATGGCGAAGCGACCGGCTGAATGTTCTTGTCGATCAATCCAAAAAACTCGCGAGCCTCGCCTGAAAAGTCGAGGCTCGCTGGTTCTTCTTAAGAACACCCGCTCGTACCACCGCAGGTGTTGCACTTCAAACAAGTGCCGTTACGCACCAAGGTGAAGTTGCCGCATGAGCCGCACGCTTCGCCCTCGTAGCCTTTGATCTTGGCCTCCGCGATCCGATCCGAAAGCGGGTCTTCCTTCAGCGCCAAATTTCCCTCGG
>JAUWFF010000052.1 GCA_030607105.1 Filomicrobium sp. | reverse complement strand
GCAATTGGCGCCAAACACTGCGACGCCCTGGTTCAATGCGAATACGCCGGTGGCGGCCTCGCTGGTCGCCTTGGGATCGCAATCGATTTTGCGGACGCTTTGTTTGGTGTTTGGCGTTGCCAGCATGGCGCCGAGCAGCTGCGTACACTGTTGCTGCAAGTTATTCAGTCGTTCGACGGTCGGTTCCTGGCGGAATGCTACCTTGGCTCGCTCAAAAGCAGGGAGGACGCGTGCGGGGTCGACCTTCAAGGCCTCCTCTTCCAGGCCGGTCTTGATCTGGGTCGCGCGGATGCGCTGTTCGGCGGTCTGGGCTTCGCCCTTCAATTGGGCCAGCTGGCCTTCGATCAGGGACAGCTCGGCCTTGATTGTAGAAATACGTTTGTCGATGCCGAGCATGCGTGACCTGGGTGAATCGAGGCGCTGATTGGCGACCTGCAATTCGGCGCGGATTTTGGCTTCAGTGGCCCGCTCCAGGCGCCACTGGCTGCCACGGCCAACCTTGCCGGTTCCTTCAACACCCTTTTCCTCCGCCAGGACCTTCGCGCGTTGTTCGTCGAGGCGGCTCTCGATTTCGAGAACGACCTGGCGCTGCTCGGCGACTGCGGCTGCGGCTTCCGGGCGCTGGGCCTGTAGACGGGAGATTTCTTCGTTGAGCCGGATCGACTTACTTTGTAATCCAGCCTGCTGGGCTTTCGCCGAAGCCTGGCGCTCCTGCTGTTTGGCGACGGCGCGGCGGCGTTCTTCCATTTTTTCGACGAAGTACTTCTCGATCGCCTGCTGGGCGCCTTGAGCCTTCCCCGCCAGTTCGTCGAGCTCGACTTGGTAGGTGAGCCAGCCTTCCGAGGTAAACAACTCTTCGGCTTGTTCGAGGCGGCGGGTGGCGATCGTCTGCCCGATGTCGGAGACGATACCGGCGACCTGGTTTTGCGCGCGCAGTTCGGCGGCCCGGACCCGCTCCTCCTGAGGGAAAATGGTTGAGAACAGCGAGTCGAAGGAGAAGAATACCGAAGTCGCCATGCAGGACAGGAACATCACCCACAAAACAGCATTGCGAATGATGATTTTCGTGCTGCGTAGGTAGGGCGTCAGGAGGTCGCCCTGCAGGATGGCAATAAGAGCGATAACGGCCGCCGCAACCAGGCCGAAGATAACCTGATCCTGACTGAGCAGCAGGCTTCCCGTTTTCGAGAGAGCAATCACACAGGCGGCTACGACAAAGATCCCGAGTAGCGCACCGGCCACCCATTCCAGGCTTTGTCCTCCCCTATCGTTGCGCAGACTGCGATTGACATTCATTCCGGAGGCGAAGCTTTCACCAATGAGCCACGCGACAATCAGCATCACGCCCTGAATGCCGAAGGTGATCATCAGCGACAGCAGCGGCTCGTTGGTGAAATTGCGCATGCCGTCCCAGGTCGTCCAACCGGAGGCTAGCGATAGGACGAGGCCGGTCGAGGCCAGCAATGCCAGCTGCCAATTCGAAAAAGCGAGTTTTTCAATAGTCTGGGCAACGCGTACCCAGAATCCGCGGGACCAAAGGAAGAGGATATAGCAGCTGATCGCGATCGCGAGGATCGGCCAGTTCTTTGCTATCCAGTCGGTGACCGGTCTCAGCGATTCAGTGATCGCGACGATGTCCATGTCCGTCCTGCTCCACACCCAGCGGGTCCCGCAACTCCAGAGCACGGCTTCAACGTGTCATAGAGCCACCATTGCCTGTGAACCTGACAATACGGCGGCCAAGGTGCGGCATTCGAATGCCCGGACGCGTCATGTGTTATCAGGACAACAGTGTGAGGCTCGAAGGCACCAATTTGCCCAGGCTAGCCGGGCTTGTCCAATACTAAAGGAGTCGGCCGATGTTTCGAGATGCTTCGCATAAAAAATCCGCAATACAGTTACGGGCGGTATCGGGCCGGCTTTCGTTATTTAGGTGGATTCAAACAGGGCTGCGACGCCAATGCCGCCGATGGCACCGAGTGCCGCGACGCCATATTGCACGCGCTGTTCGGTTCGCTGGCGGACCATTCGACTGAACAATCTGACGACCAGGACGGCGCCAGCGGCCGCAAGGGGATGGCCGCGGACAACGGCACCGCCATCTGGGTTGATCAAATCGTCCTCTAGTCCCAATGAGGAAGTAAAAGCTATGGCCTGGGCCGCCGATGTTTCGCTTAGTTCGATGAGACCGATATCCTTGGGATTAAAACCGTTGAGGCGGTCGTAGAGCTTCCGCATCGCCTCTATGGGGGCGCCGGCCTCGTTATTGTGGGCAACGCCGCGAGAAACGCTGGCCACCAGTCGCAACGCCGGTGGGCGGCCGAGCTCCTCCCAGACGCTTTCCGAGACGACGATGGCAATGGCTGCACCGTCGTGCATCGCGCTTGTATTGGCGGGGGTCAGGCTGCCTTCGGGCGGCAAGAACGGCGGCTCCGCCGCAAAATCCTCCGGCTCTGCACCGGCAGCGGCGCTTTGATCCTTGGCTTCTTCGGGGGCAGAGCGCAGCGGTACGATTTCTCCAACGAACCTCCTGTTTTCACGGGCCTGTTCGGCCTTCAGGTGAGAGCGCAGTGCCCACGCGTCCTGCTGTTCACGGGCGATGTTCAGCCGTTGCGATAACTCTTCGGAGGCCTCGTAAAGATGCGGCTCCTGAGATTCATCCATCATGGCCGGTTCGACGCCGATGAAGCGCGGGAGCTGATAGAGGCTCTTCGGTTTGGCTATGCGCCAAGGGGCGGTCGAAATCGCTTCGGCACCGCCGGCCGCGATGACGTCGGCCTGGCCATCTGCAACAGTACGGCAGGCTGTTAGGATCGCATCAAGGCCGGACGCGCACTGACGGTCAATTGTCAACGCCGCGGCACTTTCGGGCAGGCCGGAGGCGAGGGCGATTAGCCGGGCTGGATTGCCTCCCTGGGTTGCATTGCCGATGATGATTTCGTCGACCCGTTCGGGCGGCAGGTTGCAGTCTTCGAGCGCTGCGGCGATCACTGGCGCGGTCAGAGATTCGATGCGCCGGTTGCGGTGTAACCCGCCGACACGGCCTAAGGCGGTGCGTCTCGCAGCGATTATGTATGAGGAAATTGTGCGGTGCATCGTTAGCCACCAACCGCCCTTCAGTATTGGATCAGAACGAGAATCGGGAGGCGTCTATTCTGGTGTGCTCACCGATCGCCCGCCCGTTTTGATTCGGACATTGAAAAGTTTGCGAAAGTAAGGCGGTGCCTTGGAGGGTGATATTTGCGAGGCGTGACGCTGCTTCACGGCGATCACAGCTTGTGAATAGTCATAAATTCAAGACTCTATCGCAAAACTTGTGGGAAACACCTATATGCGGAGGGTGGAAACGACACAAATGGCCAAAGCAATGATGAAACCGGCCAAGAGCGACACTGGCGAACTGGCAACTAAGGCCCTTGATGAAATCATCCAACGCGCGCGAGAGGCGTTCGATGACAAGAATCTGCGGTTTACCCAGCTTAGAGAGCAAGTGTTTTCTGAGATTGCCGCAATAAGGGGCTCGATCGGAGCTTACGAGATCCTGGAACGGCTGGCGGACAAGGGAACGCGGCTGGCACCTATCTCGGTCTACCGTTCGATCGATGCGCTGATGGAAGTTGGTGTTATTCACCGCCTGGAAAGCAAGAACGCTTTCTTTGCCTGCCGCCGTCATGAACACGGCAAGAAGGGCCGCCCAATCTTCATGGCTTGCGAGCAGTGCGGCGGTGTTGTCGAGGTGCCTGCACAGGGCATCTTTGACGAGGTCAAGTCGTTGGCTGCTTCGGTAGATTTTACCCCCAAGGTCAAATTCATCGAAGTCTCAGGCGTGTGTGCAGTCTGTCGGGACAAGGCCAAATCTGAGTAAAGGACGGCGTGCCCGCACCTTGTCCGGTTTTCGTCATGGAGAGGTGCCGGTGCCTGAGAGAACAATCCTAATCACGGGCTGTTCCTCTGGGATTGGTTTGTCTTGCACCAAGATTCTGAAAGCCCGCGGCTGGCGCGTGCTGGCCACGGCGCGCCGCGCTGAAGACCTTGAGCGCCTCGAACGCGACGTTGGTGTTTCAGCAATAACCCTGGAGCTCTCAGAGGGAGCATCGGTTGCGGCTTGTGCGGACCGCGCCTTGGAATTGGCTGATGGCCGGATCGACGCTCTGTTCAATAATGCCGCCTTCGGCCAGCTTGGTGCCGTGGAGGATTTGCCCGTATCCGTTTTGCGCGAACAGCTGGAAGTCAACGTCATCGGCGGCCACGATCTAACATGCCGGCTCTTGCCAAGTATGCGGGCGCGACGGTTCGGTCGTATCGTGCAATGCTCCTCGGTGCTCGGGCTTGTGTCTGGCGTCTATCGTGGAGCTTACTGTGCTTCAAAATTCGCGCTTGAGGCATTGAGTGATGCTCTGCGCCTGGAGCTTCGAGACAGTGGCATTCACGTCTCGCTGATCGAGCCAGGCCCAATTCGGACGCGTTTTCTTGCCAGCACGATTGAAAGGTTCAAGGTGACAATTGACATGAAAGCTTCCGTGCACCGGCAGGCCTATGAGGCGCGGTTGCAGCAGTTGGAGGCAGGCGGGAAACAAACATTCAAGCTCGAGCCTGAGGCGGTGGCTGAAAAGCTTGTCCACGCGATCGAAAGTCCGCGTCCGAAGCCGCGGTACTTCGTGACCAAGCCTACTTATGCCGCGGACGTCATGCGCCGTGTTCTGCCGACCCGGATGCTGGACCGTTTCCTTCTGTCTCAATGACGTGCACGACGTGCGCTTTCGACCTGCTCCGCCAGGTTCTGCTCATGAGCGGTGATAGGGGTGTCGCGCAAGGATCGTGACGGCACGATAGAGCTGTTCGGCAAGGATGATGCGCGTTAGTCCGTGAGGCAGAGTGAACCGAGACAGGGTCAGCGTCTTTTTGACCTCTGCTTTGGCGACATCTCCTTGGCCGTCCGCGCCACCTATGAGGAAGGCGATTTCGCGGGTTCCGCCATCGCGTTCGATGGAAAGGAAACCTGCAAGTTGTTTGCTGGTCATCTCGGCACCGCGTTCGTCGAGAAGGACGCGGCGGCCTGCTTCAGATGAAGCGGCGAGCAGTCTTTGGGCTTCGTCCTGTCGCCTGAGCGAAGCCTGCGGTGCGCGGCCTTCCGGCAACTCGATGATATTCAGCGGTTTGAAGCTACACGATCGTCCCAGACCACCGAGGAGTTCACTATAGCGCTCGATAAGTTCCCGCTCGGGGCCGGACTTGAGGCGGCCGACCGCGACGATGGTCAATTGCATCGCGCCTTCCTTCGAGGAGATGTCGGCACAAAATCAAACCCTATCCGGCCGAGCTTCAAGTCCCGACCAGCGCTCTTTTCAGCATCGGCAGCCGGGTCTAGTGCGGCACCGACTCGGCTGGACGCTCCGTCGACCACATCCGTTCCAGATTGTAAAACTCGCGAACTTCTGGCCGAAACAGGTGGACGATAATGTCGCCCGTGTCGATCAAGACCCAGTCACAGGCGTCATCGCCCTCAACCCGCGCGCGGCCGTGACCACTGTCTTTCAGTTTTTGCTGAATCTTGTCGGCGATGGCGCCAACATGCCGGTCCGTTCGACCCGATGCGATGATCATAAAGTCACCGATTGAGGTCTTGCCGGCCAGATCGATCGAGACGATTTCTTCCGCCTTGGCTTCATCAAGCCAGTGAACGATCTGCTTTGCGAGCAGTGCCGAAGAATTGCTGTCGTGCAACGCCTCAGCAGGAGGCTTGCCGGTTCTGGCTGCCTCAAGCGCACTTGGCATTTTTGTGTTGTCGTCCTTTCCTCTATCAAACCCTTTGTGGAGTTTGTTTCCAAAGGTCCATCTTGCATGCCCGGAACATCAAAACGCGGTATCGTTCCGGCGATGTAAGCGCGAGATATAAACACTCGTTCCACCAAATGGAAGAATAGGCCCATGGCACAGTGCCAGCAATAGATAACGGGCATTTTATTGCCGGCATGTGAAGATCGAGGCACACCGCGAGGGATGTTGTCATTGCGCTGAGCCAGTGCGCAGTGCGGTGGAGGACTGGTTTGAAAGCCTGGTTGTCAGAAAAACCCAGGCCGGGGGCTTCTGAAACGGCAGAAAACGCGCATTTTCCTCGCGTATACGAGCTGATGCAAGGCTGCGTGCGGCCGGTGACGACAGGCCGGGGAAACGCCAGCCGGGCCTGTCGATAACGGCCATTGGCACCATGGCGGCGATATCGCGCCAGCGTTGCCAACGGTGGAACGTGGCCAGGTTGTCGGCTCCCATCACCCAAACGATTCGCGCCAGAGGGTGCCTGTTTACTAAGAACTCTATGGTCGCAGCTGTGTAAGGCGTTCCCAGGTCCGTTTCGAAGGCTGTGGCGACCATCCTTGGGTGGTTGGCTAGAGCTTCAACGGCTTTGATGCGATTTGCGACGGCGGGCAGGGCGCCATGGGACTTGAGTGGGTTGCCCGGTGTGACCACCCACCATAGCTGATCCAAACGCAGGCGCCGCAGCGATGTTCGTGCAACCACCAGGTGTCCCTCGTGCGGCGGGTTGAACGAGCCGCCCATCAGTCCAATGCGCGCGCCGGGCCAGACGGGTGGTGTTCGGACAGAAAAGGCCGAGCGATGTGTCGTTACAGCGGTCACTCAGGCAGCTCCCGGCCAGGGTCGCCGACCGTTCATGGACGGATCTGGCCGCCGCCGCGGACGACATATTTGAACGTCGTAAGCTGTTCCAGGCCGACGGGACCGCGGGCATGCAGGCGGCCAGTGGCGATGCCGATCTCGGCGCCCATGCCGAACTCGCCTCCGTCCGCGAACTGCGTCGAGGCATTGAGCATAACGATGGCCGAATCCACGCGGGCGAGGAAGCGTTCAGCGGTTCCGAGGCATTCGGTGATGATGCAATCGGTGTGCTGCGAGCTGTACTTTGCGATATGGGCGATTGCTTCGTCGATGCCATCGACAACCTTCACGGCAATGATCGCATCGAGGTATTCGGTTCCCCAGTCGTTCTCTGTGGCGGCGACCGCGCGCTTGTCGGCGGCCTGTGTCGCTGCGTCGCCGCGGACCTCACAGCCCGCATCAAGGAGTGCTTTGACGAGTGGTGTGAGGTAGTCCTCGTGGGCGTTCTTATCGACAAGAAGGGTCTCGGTGGCGCCGCATACGCCGGTTCTTCGCAGCTTCGCGTTGAGGAGAATCTCGACGGCTTTATCGATATCGGCGCCGCGATCGACGT
>JAUWFF010000066.1 GCA_030607105.1 Filomicrobium sp. | reverse complement strand
CGTCCCTTGAAGTCGCTCGCCGACATGCTCAAAGGCAAGCAGGGCCGCTTCCGCCAGAATCTGCTTGGCAAGCGCGTCGATTATTCGGGGCGCTCGGTGATCGTGGTCGGACCCGAGCTCAAGCTGCATCAGTGCGGTCTGCCCAAGAAGATGGCCCTGGAGCTCTTCAAACCGTTTATCTATGCGCGCCTACAGGCCTTGGGGCAGGCGGCGACGGTCAAGCAGGCCAAGAAGCTTGTCGAGAAGGAAAAACCAGAAGTTTGGGATGTCCTCGATGAGGTGATCCGCGAGCACCCGGTGATGCTTAACAGGGCGCCGACGCTGCACCGCCTTGGCATTCAGGCATTCGAGCCGGTCCTCATCGAAGGTAAGGCGATCCAGCTGCATCCGCTGGTGTGCGCGGCTTTTAACGCCGACTTCGACGGTGACCAGATGGCGGTGCACGTGCCGTTGTCGTTGGAAGCTCAGCTCGAGGCGCGCGTGTTGATGATGTCGACGAATAACATCCTGCACCCGGCCAACGGGCAGCCGATCATCGTGCCCTCGCAGGATATCGTTCTTGGTCTCTACTACCTGTCTTTGGTCGCGGAGAACGAGCCCGGCGAAGGTATGATCCTGGGTTCGCCGAGCGAAGTGCACCACGCGCTGGGCACCGGCTCGGTAACTTTGCACGCCAAGGTCAAGGGCCGCTGGGTCACCTATGACGAAGCGGGTAATGAAGTCGTCGAGCTGCATGACACGACGCCCGGGCGCATTCTGCTCGGTGATCTGTTGCCGCGGCGTCCAGGCATCAAGTTCGATCTCGTCAACGATCTACTGACGAAGAAGGCGATCTCGAAGATGATCGACGCGGTCTACCGCAGCTGCGGTCAGAAGGAGACCGTGATCTTCTGCGACCGAATCATGTCGCTCGGCTTCCATCATGCCTTCAAGGCCGGCATATCGTTCGGCAAGGACGACATGCTCATACCGGACGCCAAGGCGGCTATCATGGCGGAGACGGAAGAGCTCGTGCGGGAATTCGAGCAGCAGTACAATGATGGCCTCATCACGCAACTCGAAAAGTACAACAAGGTGGTCGATGCCTGGTCGAAGTGCACCGACAGGATCGCCAAGGAGATGATGGAACGCATCTCGGCGACCGAGTTCCTCGAGAACGGACGCCAGAAGCCGATCAACTCCATCTACATGATGAGCCACTCCGGCGCGCGTGGTTCGCCGACCCAGATGCGTCAGCTGGCGGCCATGCGGGGTCTGATGACAAAGCCGTCCGGCGAGATCATCGAGACGCCGATCAAGGCCAACTTCAAGGAAGGCCTGTCGGTTCTTGAATACTTCAACTCAACGCACGGTGCGCGTAAGGGGCTGGCCGATACGGCGCTGAAGACTGCCAACTCCGGTTACCTGACGCGGCGTCTCGTCGACGTGGCGCAGGATTCGATCATCTCGGAGCCCGATTGTGGGACCGATGACGGCATCTCGATCCAGGCGGTTGTCGATGCAGGTCAGGTGATTGTTCCGCTGTCGCAACGGGCGCTTGGGCGCACGGCGGCGGAGGACATCATCAGCCCGGAAACCGGTGAAGTAATCATCGAGAAGAACACGCTGATTGAGGAAAAGCAGGCGGAGGCGATTGCGGCAGCCGAGATTCAGGAGCTGAAAATCCGGTCCGTACTGACCTGCGAAACACAAACGGGCGTCTGTGCGGCTTGTTATGGCCGCGACTTGGCGCGTGGTACGCCGGTTAACATCGGCGAGGCCGTCGGTGTCATCGCAGCGCAGTCGATCGGCGAACCAGGAACGCAGCTCACCATGCGTACGTTCCACATCGGCGGCACCGCGCAGGTCGTCGATACATCGTTCATCGAGTCGAATTTCAACGGCACGGTTCGGGTCAAGAACCGCAATCTCGTGAAAGACAGTCAGGGCCGTCTGGTGGCGATGACGCGGAACGTGTCGCTCATCATTGAGGACCAGACCGGTAAGGAACTGGCGCTTCATAAGGTTCCATATGGCGCCCGTCTGCTGGTTGATGAGGGTGATACGGTCAAGCGCGGCACGCGCATGGCCCAATGGGATCCTTATACCCGTCCGATCCTGACCGAGGTTGATGGGATAATCGGCTTTGAAGATATCGTCGATGGTGCGTCGGTGCGTGAACAGACCGACGAGGTTAAGGGTACGACGAACCGTGTCGTCATCGACTGGCGTGCGTCACCTCGTGGAGCTGAACTTAAGCCGGCTATCGTCGTTAACGATGCAAAGGGCAAGCCGGTCAAGGCTCCGCGTGGCGGCGATGCCCGCTACCTGTTGTCGGTCGACGCGATCCTCTCGGTGGAGCCCGGCGATAAGCTGAAGGCTGGCGATGTGTTGGCCCGTAGTCCGATGGCTTCGGCGAAGTCGGGCGACATCACCGGTGGTCTGCCGCGCGTCGCGGAGCTCTTCGAAGCCCGCCGTCCGAAGGATCACGCCATCATTTCGGAAGCCTCGGGCACCGTTGAATTCGGCAAGGATTACAAAAACAAGCAGCGTATTATCGTGCGGCCGGATGACGAAAACGAGGATTCGGTCGAATATCTCATCCCGCGCGGCAAATCGCTCGCTGTCCAGCAAGGTGATCGCATCGAGCGGGGCGATTACGTCTATGACGGGCATCCAGCGCCGCATGATATCCTGGCCATCAAAGGCGTTGAGGAGCTTGCCAACTATCTCATCAACGAAATCCAGGACGTCTACCGGCTGCAGGGTGTGACGATCAACGACAAGCATATCGAGGTGATCGTCCGGCAGATGCTGCAGAAGGTCGAGATCACAGATGCGGGCGAGACGGACATGATCAAGGGCGAGCAGCTCGACCGGATCGAGTTCGAAGAGCGCAATGCGGCGGCTGAAAAAGACGGGTTGCGGCCGGCGGCGGCGATCCCGGTGCTGCTTGGCATCACGAAAGCTTCGCTGCAAACCCGTTCGTTCATTTCGGCGGCGTCTTTCCAGGAGACAACCCGGGTGCTCACCGAGGCTTCCGTCAACGGCAAGGTGGATACGCTCGACGGGCTCAAGGAAAACGTCATAGTCGGGCGCCTTATTCCGGCGGGGACCGGCGGCATGTTGCGCCGCCTGCGCAGGATCGCGAACAAGCGCGATCTGCTGATCGCCAAGGAGCAGGAAAAGTCGACCGAGGGTGCGGTTGCCGCGCCGCCAAGCGAGGAGGCGGCGGAGTAACCGCCCCTGCGCCTGCAAATCGGAAAACGGCCGCCACTCTAGCGGCCGTTTTCGTTTAATTGGTTTACGGATCGCACGTGTGCTGCGGTATTTGGTGCTCAATGACTCTAACGGCGCCTGCGGGATAAATTTATTTCGGTTTTTTGGCGCGGTTTCTGTTGACCACAATATCCCCAACGATTATACGAGCTGCACTCTCACGGCAGGCCGTAGTTGGCGCCTTACTATTGGCGATTAAGAGAGCCGTATAGGCTCTGCTAGACGCTGTCGTTTCAAAGTAGAGGACAATTCGCGAGCCATGATCTGCAACCCGATGGGTTGAAGATCCTATGGCGTTTCTCGTTGGGCCAGGTCGGAATAGATAGGTCCGGCGAGGTTTTTTTGGCGTTCGCGGTTGCAAACGTCTTGGGATGAGGCCGAATGCCTACAATTCAACAGCTGATTAGAAAGCCGCGTGAGCGAAAGACGGTTCGCGGCAAATCGCGTCACATGGAATCCTGCCCACAAAAGCGCGGCGTGTGCACGCGCGTCTATACAACAACGCCTAAAAAGCCGAACTCAGCGTTGCGTAAAGTCGCTAAAATCAGGCTGACCAACGGTTATGAGGTGATCGGTTACATTCCCGGCGAAGGCCACAACCTCCAGGAGCACTCCGTAGTGCTTATCCGAGGTGGCCGCGTGAAGGACTTGCCCGGTGTGCGCTATCACATTGTGCGAGGTGTGCTCGATACTCAGGGCGTGGCCGATCGTAAGCAGCGCCGTTCTAAGTACGGCGCCAAGAAGCCGAAGTAAGGCATCAAGGGTTGGCCGCAGGCTTCGCGCCGGGCCACCGTAGAACAGGAATTAGGACACGATGTCCAGACGTCACCGTGCACAGAAGCGCGACATTATTCCGGATCCGAAATTCAGCGACGTTATCGTGACGAAGTTCATGAACGCGGTGATGAAGGACGGAAAGAAGTCGACCGCGGAAGGTATCGTCTACGGTGCCTTTGATCGCATCGAAGAAAAGGCGAAATCTGATCCGCTGCAGCTCTTCCACGATGCGCTGAAAAACGTCATGCCGTCGGTTGAAGTGCGTTCCCGCCGGGTCGGCGGTGCAACCTACCAGGTTCCGGTCGAAGTGCGCCCGGAACGCCGCCAGGCTCTGGCGATCCGCTGGATCATCGGTGCCGCGCGCAACCGCAATGAAAACACCATGGTGGAACGGCTTTCGGGAGAGCTACTGGATGCCGCCAACAATCGTGGGACTTCAGTCAAGAAGCGTGAGGACACGCATAAGATGGCGGAGGCCAACCGGGCCTTCTCGCATTACCGCTGGTAAGGGCATCATCCTTAGCTAGAATTTACAGGGTTCTCCCCTAGAGGCTTATTATGGCTCGCGAATACGCAATCGAGGACTACCGCAACTTCGGCATCATGGCGCATATTGATGCTGGAAAAACGACGACAACGGAGCGCATCCTCTTCTACACCGGCATATCGCACAAGATCGGCGAAGTGCACGATGGCGCCGCGACCATGGACTTCATGGATCAGGAAGCCGAGCGCGGTATCACGATCACGTCGGCTGCTACGACCTGTAACTGGCCAGGCCGCGACGGCAAGATGCGCCGCTTGAATATCATCGATACGCCAGGCCATGTCGACTTCACCATCGAAGTAGAGCGTAGCCTGCGCGTGCTGGACGGCGCTGTGTGCGTGCTCGACTCCAACGCCGGTGTCGAGCCACAGACTGAAACGGTCTGGCGTCAGGGCGACAAGTACTCGGTGCCACGAATCATCTTCGCCAATAAGATGGATAAGATCGGTGCTGACTTCTACATGTGTATCGATGACATCAAGGAGAAGCTGGGCGCGCGTCCCGTGCCGATCCAGATTCCTATCGGTGCTGAGAGTGATTTCGCCGGCGTGGTCGATTTGATCAAGATGACGGCCTACGTCTGGGAAGGTGAAGACAAGGGTGCGACCTTCTCTGAAAAGCCCATTCCCGAAGACCTCGTCGACAAGGCGAAAGAACTTCGCGCTGAAATGATCGAAATCGCCGTCGAAATGGACGACGAGGCGATGAGTGCCTATCTCGATGGCAAAGAGCCCGATGCAGACACACTGCGCAAGCTTCTGCGCAAGGGCACGTGCGCGAACACGTTGTACCCGATGTTGGGCGGGTCGGCCTTCAAGAACCAAGGTGTGCAGCCGTTGCTTGATGCGGTTGTAGATCTGCTGCCGAGCCCGGTGGAAGTGCCCGCTATCAAGGGCATCAATCCGAAGGACGAATCGCCACTGGAGCGGAAGTCGTCTGATGATGAGCCGCTGGCGATGCTGGCCTTCAAAATCATGAACTTCGAGCACGTCGGTTCGCTGACCTTCTGCCGCATCTACTCCGGCAAACTCCAGCAGGGCATGTCGCTTGTTAACTCGACGCGCGACAAAAAAGAGCGCGTTGGCCGCGCTTACATGATGCACGCCGACGATCGCAAGGAAATCAAAGAGGCATACGCGGGCGACATCATTGCTCTACAGGGCCTCAAGGATACGCGCACGGGTGAAACGCTGTGCGATCCGGCCAAACCGGTTATCCTCGAAAAGATGGAATTCCCGGACCCGGTGATCGAAATGAAGGTTGAGCCGAGAACCAAGGCGGACCAGGAGAAGATGGCTCTGGCGCTGAATGAAATGGCGCTCGAAGATCCGTCTTTCCGTGTTTCGGTTGATCAGGAGTCGGGCGAAACCATCCTCAAGGGCATGGGTGAGCTTCATCTTGATATCAAAGTCGATATTCTGAAGCGGACCTACAAGGTTGAGGCAGACACCGGCGCCCCGCAGGTTGCCTATCGTGAGAGCCTGGCGAAGCCGACCAATGTTGACTACACGCACAAAAAGCAGACCGGTGGCACGGGGCAGTTCGCGCGCGTGAAGATGACCCTTGAGCCGAACGAAATCGGTAAAGGCAATGAATTTGCCTCGCAGATCGTCGGCGGCTCAGTGCCGAAGGAATACATTCCGGGCGTGGAGAAGGGTGTCGGTTCAGTGTGGGCGACCGGGATGCTGATCGGCTTCCCCATGGTCGACATGAAGGTGACACTGACGGACGGGGCCTTCCACGAAGTTGACTCGTCGGTTATCGCCTTCGAGATCGCTGCTCGCGCGGCTATGCGCGAAGGTTGCGAGAAGGCAGGCATTAAACTTCTTGAGCCTGTAATGGATGTTGAGATCGTGTCGCCGCAGGAATTCGTTGGCGGTATCATCGGCGATGTTAATTCGCGACGCGGACAGGTCCGCTCGCAGGATCTGCGCGGCAACGCGGTGCTGATCAAGGCGTTCGTGCCGCTGGCCAACATGTTCGGCTACATCAATACGCTGCGGTCCATGTCGACGGGCCGTGCGCAGTATTCGATGCAGTTCGCGCATTACGCCGAAGT
>JAUWFF010000233.1 GCA_030607105.1 Filomicrobium sp. | reverse complement strand
GCGGGCAGGCCCGAGCTAAGCGCCCGCTCAAGAGCGTCATCCAGTTCTGCCGCTTTGGTGACAAACTCGCCATGACCACCCAGCCCAACGACGGCCAGATCATATCGTGCATCGCTCAGCTGGCAGCCGATCAGACGTTCTGGACCATAATCACGCAGTTGGATTTGATGCTCGGCATTCCAGCACTGATCATTTCCGATGACGGCAACGAACGGTAGCTTCTCCCGCACAGCCGTTTCGAATTCGGCGAATTGAAAGCCGATGGTTCCATCGCCCATCAGCGCGAAAATAGCAGCGTCAGGGCGCGCGCAGCGGGCCGCCAGTGCATAGCAGAGCACGCCGCCAATGGCGCCGGCGGGTCCATTGATGACACGCTCATCAGCCTCAAGCGCGGCTTGCGCCCATTGCCCGAATTCGCCTCCATCGGCCAGCAGTAACGACTGCGGCACCCGACTAATCTGCCGCTGCACCGCCTCGCAAAGAGTGAGCGAAGTGACCCTATCCCCATCAGGCGTGGTCGCGTAAGTCCGGGCTCGCGTGAGGTCCTTGACGCTATCAAGCCACGGCCGCTGGCAAGGGCCCGTGCTTGGCTCATCACTCAGTGATGTTACCATGGCTTCAGGAAGCGCCTGGATGATATGGATTAGCCTCTCGCCAAGATTGCGTGAAGCCAACGCACAGGCGTCTGCTTCCGCATCAACAACAATCCATTTGCAGTCCGGATCGAACTTTTGCTGGGCACCAAAACCAAGCGTGAAGTCCACGCGCTTTCCGATACAGACAATCAGGTCGGTTTGCCCCAGGATTTGTCCGATGCCGCCAAGTGCCGGATCGTTGAGGCCGCGCGGGCTCTCCATCGTGACGACCGGTACACCTAGAGCCTGCTCAAGGCTTTTTAAACGCCCTGCGGCTCGGGTCGGATTAAGCAGCGGCCCCGTCAGAATGATCGGTTTGTCTGCATTGGCGATGGCCACTTTGATGGCTTCGACGTCACTTTCACGCGCGGCGAGCTCATCATTTTGCGCCGCAAAGTTCAGTGCGGAGTCCGTAGCGTCGGCCTCAGCCTGCACGACGTCGAAAGGCAACGCTAAATGGACCGGGCCCGGCCGACCCGAGCGCGCGACACGGATCGCATTAGCGGTCTCCAAAGCGATGTCATTAGCGGACATGACCCGCTTGGAGAGTTTGGTCAAAGGCTTCGATACGCCAACTTGATCAAGTTCCTGAAAAGCACCAAGGCCGTCTTTGGCGACAGGCGCGTCGCCGGACAGCAGTAGCACGGGGCTCTCGGAAGCAACCGCTGTAAAAAGCGGCCCCATGGCGTTGCCGAATCCGGGCGCTGCCGTAACAAGCGCAACGCCAATCTCACCGGTAAGCTGCGCCCAGGCGTCAGCCATGAAAACGGTGGTCGCTTCGTGGCGCGTGTGAATAATGCTGATCCCTGTGTCAATACAGGCATCATAGACGGGCATGATCTGGTTTCCCGACAAGCTGAAAATTCGCGTGACTCCAGCTTTCGCCAGGGTCTGCACCAAAACGTCTGCGCCTCTCATCGAGCGTTGTCCTCAATTTTCATCAGGTCAGATTCGCAGGAACCGGCCGTGGCCGATGGCGGTCAGTTCGTTGTCGGCACGTTCCGCCGTCGGTTAGCGGTGTAGATAGATGGGGCTTGACCAAGCCTTGTGTCCATCGATTTGGGTGACTCGCACGAACACCGGTGTATCTCCGGTCTCAGCAACCAGGACGCTCATACTATGCACGAGCCTGTATTCCTCTGGAGCATCCGGCAGTCTGTAGACCTTGAGCGCACGGTCGAGACCACCAGCCTCGAATACGGTATCTTCGATGCCGATGTCTCTGATTGGAAGACGTATGGATACATGTGCGGTCTCAATATCGATCTCGCCGGCGCTCGCATCTTCAAGCCAAAGGTCAATGCCGCAGGTGTTGCCCGTTGTCACGGCCTTCCAACTGACGGCGTCTTTGGATTGAGAGCGAATCCCTCTGTCGAGGTTCCAGTTGTTGAACATCTCGGCCCGCGCGATCGCATTGCGATCAATCCTGAGCGACCCATCCCAGACCGTTGTTCGGGCCCGTCCGCGGTATTCGGCACCCTCCATGCTGACACGGATGCGTCGGCCAAGGTCGTTGGCCGAGTAGGGCCGTATCGTTTCGATGAGTTCGCAACCGCTAAAGACATCGACCCGCTCGATCGGTGCGGAGCCTACTACCTCGACCCGCAATTCGGCACTCTCGTCGGTAAGCCGTGCAACGTCCCCCATAATAAGCTTGCGAACCATCACGGTCTCTGCCGCAACAGTGTTTTCTTCAGGTAGCTGCAAGGCGGCATCGGTTTCTGTAATGACCGCAACGTCGAGCAGCATGCGATTGCCGGTGCTGGCGTAGTGGTGGCGGCGGCGCATGGATTCAAAGATCGCATCGCGGTCGAGACGCGGAGCAAGAAAACAGGTGAGCCCACCTTGGCTGCCAAAGAAACTAGCGCCCGGATAAGAGGCTCCTGGGCGGCCCTTATGTCCGTCGGAGTTTCCGACAATGCCGACCCGGAACCCTTTGTCGAGAGCGTCTTTGACAATCCATTCGAACGTACCCCAATCCGAATGCACTTCGACGGCGGTCTCAAGAACATCATCGTGTGCATAGGTGATGTCAGCGTAGCGGCCGCCGACATGGGCCATCACCACACAGTCCTTGTCCTTGAGCTTTTCAAATAGGCGGTCTGCGGTGTGGGCGTCTGTCTCCTCGTCTACCATGTCGGTTGGGTCAGCGATCTGCGCATGGCTTGAGCGGTGGATGGTCTCCCCTTCGCGCCGGTAGTGGACATTGCGGTCCCCGCCGACGGCGGTGTTTGCGGACCATTCGTATCCCGGGATGCAGACGAATTCACCGGGCGTATCGAACTCTGCGGTGAGCCGGTTTAGCTCCTTCCAGAACGTGCCGGTAATCTGGAAGTCGTTGCCTTGATGACCCATCACGTCGAGGAAGGCGCGGTCGCGGCCGAATAAGAAGTATTCGCGCGCGGTGTTGGTTCCGAGCGTTTCGTTGGACTGTCCGTGCGTGTCACCCCAGAAGTGGACAAGTTCCTGCGACGTGGCATCTGCGATGCTGCGTATGGGGTTTGAACGGCACAAAACCCTGCCGGTATCGTCGCGCACTACGATCACCGCTTCCCCGGGATCTTTGAGAGCAAGCCCGTCGGCGGTGACAGCGAATTTACCGGGCTGGCAGGTGAGAGTGTCAACAAGCCCGTCCACTTCCGTCCCCTCGCAAGACAGATGCAACCTATCGCTCATCTGATCGGACGGGTTCCCCCAGGCGTCGTTCGCCTTGATGTGAAGCTTGAACGGTGAGCCGGTTCGAATGAGTGTTGGCGCCACCGCGTGCCATTCGATGCCCGGTCCCGGTGCGATCGTGACCTTTGGGCTGATCGGCAACGCCACATAATCGTAGGTCGCTATGACATCGGTGAAGACGCGAAACTCAAACTCCTCCTCGCAGAAGGTCTGCATCCGGATGCCAGGTGAGCCCTGGCGGCGGTCACCAAAACGGATGGTGATCGTATCGCCGGGGGCCAGGAAGTGCTTCATGACGCCGATATATAGCGAACGGCTCCACGGGCGGATGTTGCGCTTGAATTCCCAGCGGTATTCCAGAGTGGCGCCGTTCGATGCTTCGATCGTGGTGTAACCGGCGGCTGTCGGGTCATCGAACTGGACAGGTCCGAAGTCGGTGGCGAAACGGAATCCAATCTTGATCGAGCCGGTGTCGTCGAGGCCAAATTCACCCGCCGTGTAGACGAGTGTGAAGCTTTGAAACGAACCGGCCGCGACAGGATCGGAGGGCTCTAGTGTGGCGCCACCCATGAGCTCTGGCCGGTATTCGGAATAGGGCACCTATTTTCACTCC
>JAUWFF010000154.1 GCA_030607105.1 Filomicrobium sp. | reverse complement strand
GGGCCCTTGTACGGCCGGTCCCTTCGAGCGGTTAAGCAAACGGAACTGGATACCAGCCCGGTCCGCGACACGCCCCATAAGGCCATCAAGCGCATCGATTTCGCGCACCAGGTGACCCTTCCCAAGGCCGCCAATCGCGGGGTTGCAGGACATTTCGCCAATCGTGTCGAAGCGGTGCGTGACCAACGCGGTCTCCGCACCCAGACGCGCGGCAGCCGCCGCAGCCTCTGCGCCCGCATGCCCTCCCCCAACAACGATCACGTCGAAACTTTTCTTCATAGCTCCGTCTTAGAGCGGCACTGGTTTTGAAGAAAGCGATCGGTTCACCGCGATCCCGCTCCAGCCCTATCCACAAGCGAATTCCACCAAACCATTGACGAATGATTCACGTGAAACATCGCGATCAGCCACAGCAATTCAAATCAAACAACGACGCCTGGATAGAATTGATTCACGTGAAACACAAGAAGAGCACCCCTGCATTACTTACCAATACAGAAGCGGGCGAACACCTCGTCCAGCACATCCTCCGGATCCACCCTGCCTGAGATGCGGCCCAAAGCATCCGCCGCCAGCCGCAGGTCCTCCGCCCGCAACTCCACATCCGAAGACCTGCCGAGAAACGACGCAAGATACCGGCAGCAATCGGTCAGATGCTGCCGGTGCCGCGCGCGCGTGATCACAGAGTCTTCCCCCGCGCCAGTTTTCCTCCCCGCAACCGCTGCGACGCTCTTGATCAACTCGCCAAGACCCTCCCCTGTCTTTGCGGACACCCGCAGTACACCCGCACCGGGACATCCCCCAACCTCGCGACCGGAATCCAGATCGCATTTGTTGACGAGCAACAAGAGTTCACCGTTGGGGCCCACCTGAGGCGCTTCTTCCTTCGCACCAATATCCGACGCATCCAACACCCAGACCACAAGATCCGCATCTTGGACCCGTGCGCGCGTCCTTCTCACGCCCTCGCGTTCCACGTCCCCTGATGCCTCACGCAACCCGGCCGTATCCGAT
The DNA here is from genome assembly GCA_030607105.1 of Filomicrobium sp. GTDB lineage: Bacteria > Pseudomonadota > Alphaproteobacteria > Rhizobiales > Hyphomicrobiaceae > Filomicrobium. The sequence continues at coordinate 3,825 of JAUWFF010000154.1, read as the reverse complement.
ACAACGACCGGCAGGCCCTCCAGATCGAGCTTTACTTCTATAACGTCTCGCGTGGTCCCAGCCTCGGAAGAAACAATTGCAACGTCTCTGCGCGCGACAGCATTGAGCAGGCTAGACTTACCGACGTTGGGCGCACCGGCAAAAACCACCTGCAGGCCATCGCGCAAAATCTCACCGCCATGCCCGTCATCGAGATGCCGGCTGATCTCGCTCTTAAGCTCGCCCGCTCTCGCCTCAGCCTGGTCGACCGCACGGTCAGCAACGTCAGCTTCATCAGAGAAATCGATTGCCGCTTCGACCAATCCCATCGCCTCAATCAAACGGCCGCGCCATAGCTCTGTGAGGCGTGATAGTGCCCCGCCGGCCTGCCGCACCGCCTGAACCCTCTGCGCTTCGGTCTCCGCATCGATAAGGTCCGCAAGCCCTTCCGCTTGTGAGAGGTCGATCTTTCCGTTTTCAAACGCCCGCAACGCGAATTCTCCAGGCTCCGCCATTCGGCAGCCTTCAAATCGTCCCAGAGCGTCGATCAAGGCGGCGACAACGGCCCGGCCGCCATGCACCTGGAATTCTGCAAGTCCCTCACCTGTGAAGCTCGCAGGTCCCGGGAACCACAACACCAGGCCCTTGTCGATCATGCCGCCTGTTTGCGGATCAACCAGCTTGCTAAGCACCGCGGAGCGAGGTTTCAGATGGCTCCTGCATAGAGCCTCAACAACGTCTACGGCTTTGGCGCCATAGACCCTGACAACCGCTACACCAGCACGGCCAGCAGCGCTGGAAAGCGCAAAAATAGTATCTTCAGAGGTTGAATGCAGGGCCATCAGTCTCGATTACTCGTTTAGACCTCGCCGACGCAACGGGGCACCACCAATCCAAGGAGACCCCATTATGGGCCGCAATCGCCTAAGCGAGACGACCAGTCCTTACCTGCTGCAGCACAAGGACAATCCCGTGCATTGGTGGCCTTGGGGCGCGGAAGCCTTGTCGGAAGCCAAAGCTACCAACAAACCGATCCTTCTTTCGATCGGCTATGCGGCATGTCACTGGTGCCACGTTATGGCCCACGAGAGCTTCGAAGACGAAGAAATCGCGGGTGTCATGAACGACCTTTTCGTCAATATCAAAGTCGACCGCGAGGAACGCCCCGACATCGACGCCATTTATATGGGCGCTCTTCATTTGATGGGCGAGCAGGGCGGTTGGCCGCTCACCATGTTCCTTGATGCTGACGCGCGGCCCTTTTTCGGCGGTACCTATTTTCCTCCCAAATCCCGGCTGGGACGACCGGGATTTGTAGACATTCTGCAAAATCTGTCCCGCATCTATAAGGACGAACCCGATCGCGTCGCCCACAATGCCGATATCCTGACCAGCACGCTCGCCGAACGGAATCCGGGAAGAACCGGTATCGTTGTGAACGACCGTCTGCTATCCGAACTCACACAGCGTATGGTCGGTGTCATCGATCCCCAGCACGGCGGCATCCAGGGCGCCCCAAAGTTTCCGCAATGGAGTTTCTTCTGGATGCTCTGGCGAGGCGCCATCCGCTTTGACAACAAGCAGGCGGCTAATGCTGTCGAAAAGACGCTGACCCATATCTGCCAGGGCGGGATCTATGACCACCTGGGTGGCGGTTTCGCGCGCTATTCGGTCGATGATCGCTGGCTCGTTCCTCACTTCGAAAAGATGCTCTACGACAATGCGCTGCTCATCGATTTGATGACGGAGGTCTGGCGCGAAACGCAAAACCCGCTCTTCAAGCTCCGCATTGCCGAGACCATTGACTGGCTCGAACGCGAGATGATCGCCGAAGGCGGGGCTTTCGCGGCTTCGCTCGACGCCGATTCCGAAGGCGAGGAGGGAAAGTTCTACGTCTGGCCAAAGGCCGAGCTGGAACAAGTTTTGGGCACTCAGGACGCTGAATCTTTCTCTCGTGTCTACGACATCACTGGAAATGGAAACTGGGAGGGAAAGAATATCCCGAACCGTCTCCGGAGCCTGGGGCTACTGTCGCAGGAAGAGGAGGATAAACTTGCCATCCTCCGCGAAAAGCTCTTCACCTACCGGGCAACTCGAATAGGACCGGGCTGGGACGACAAGGTCCTCGCCGATTGGAATGGCTTAATGATCGCCGCACTTGCCCGCGCCTCTCAGGTCTTCGATCAGCCACGTTGGCTCGAGCGCGCCGAAACCGCATATGCCTCTATCATCGAAAGGCTGCTCGTTGATGGGCGTCTTCGCCATTCCTATCGCGATGGCAGACTTGGCGCCGCCGCCACCGCCGGCGACTACGCCAACATGACTTGGGCTGCCCTGCGCCTGTTTGAGGCCACCGCGAATGCGGAGTACCTAGCGCAGGCCGAGAAATGGACGGACACCCTCCACAGCCACTACTGGCTTGCCGAAGAGGGCCGTTACGCCACGACCGCCGATGACACCGATGATGTGCTCGTCCGCCTCGCCGCCGGCACCGATGACGCTACCCCCAACGCCAACGCCATCCAGCTCTCGAACCTATCCCATCTGGCGCTGATCACCGGCAGCCAGACCTATTGCGAGCAGGCCATGTCAATCCTGGAAAGCTTTTCACCGGACATTCAGCGCAATCTGGTCGCTCATACCGGCTTGCTCGCCGCCGCCATCGACGCCATAAGCCCGCAGCAGGTCGTCATCACCGCAGGCAAAAGTCAGGACACCTTGGCAAAGGCGCTACACAGCGTCTCAATACCAGGGTCTATACAACACAAACTCAATGAGGAGATGGCGGAAAGGATTGCTCCGGCTCTTGAAGGTAAGTCGCCAATAGGCGGAAACGCTACTGCCTACGCCTGCTTAGGACCGCAATGCTCGCCGCCGATCATCGATGCGGCAAACTTACGCGAAATTTTGCAAGAACAAAGGAAAGCGAAAGCCTGAGCAGCAACAAAGTCCAAAATATCAAAAGACGTAGAAATCAAGTAGAACCAAATCAGTTTCACGTGAAACCGGATTTCTTACAAATTGATACTTGGGTTACAATGTTTTGATCCACCTAAGGTAAGAATAGATAGGGTAAATTCTAATTTTTCGAACTCATTGAATCGAAGAACTCACCGTTGGTTTTCGTGCTCCGCAGCTTATCGATGAGGAATTCGATGGCATCCATGGTGCCCATCGGATTGAGTATCCGGCGCAGCACATAGACCTTCTTGAGTTGGTCGGCAGGCACCAAGAGATCTTCTTTACGCGTGCCCGAGCGGGCAACGTCGATAGCCGGGAAGACGCGTTTGTCCGAAACCTTGCGGTCAAGAATGAGCTCCGAGTTACCCGTACCCTTGAACTCTTCGAAGATGACTTCGTCCATTCGTGAACCGGTCTCGACTAGTGCGGTGGCGATAATCGTCAGCGAGCCGCCCTCTTCAATATTGCGCGCCGCACCGAAGAAGCGCTTGGGACGCTGCAGCGCGTTCGAGTCAACACCGCCCGTCAGCACTTTGCCCGAAGACGGCACCACAGTGTTGTAGGCTCGGCCAAGACGCGTAATCGAGTCCAAAAGGATCACCACATCGCGTTTGTGTTCGACCAGACGCTTTGCCTTTTCAATAACCATTTCAGACACTTGAACGTGTCGGGACGGCGGCTCGTCGAAGGTTGACGAGATCACTTCGCCCTTCACGCTGCGCTGCATGTCGGTGACTTCTTCCGGCCGCTCATCGATTAGCAGGACGATCAGATAACATTCTGGATGGTTCCCAGTGATCGAATGCGCAATGTTCTGCAACAGTACCGTCTTACCAGTGCGCGGCGGCGCCACGATCAATCCGCGCTGTCCCTTTCCTAGCGGTG
>JAUWFF010000060.1 GCA_030607105.1 Filomicrobium sp. | reverse complement strand
GTAGATTTTCGGGCGAATGCCAGTATAGCCGGGCTGGAGCTCTTCGGCGGGCAATCCGGGCCAGTAGCGTTGGACTTCTGAAATGAACGTGCGGCGGCGTGCACCGTCGGCATCCTCAAAGCTGTAGTCCATCTCGTCGACCCATTGCAGGTCCGGGCCGAACTTTGCCTGCCCAGCAATATCCAGTGTCAGGTGGATGCCAAGCCAGGCACCGGAAGGGACAGGATAGATCAAGTGCGTGAATGGTGCCCGGCGCGACAAGGTGAAGTAGTGACCCTTGGCGGGGTAGGTCTGCGGCGGGGTATAGCCACCGGGCCATTGCGTCTGCAGGAGCTTGCCGACCCGGGTCGCTTCAAGACCAGCGGCCAAAATGAGATTCCGGCAAGTAATGTCCGTTGCCGGTAAGCTCTCGTCATCGCCACTGCACGCGGTGATCGCGAAACTGCCATCGGCTCTTCGGGCAATGCCCTGAACCTCGGTTGATAGCACGATCTGTCCGCCGTGTTCGGTGAGGTGTCCCTCGAGCGCCGTCATCAGGCCGTGGGAATCTATCACACCGGTGGAAGGGGACTGTAACGCGGCGATGCATTCCAATTCCGGCTCCATCTGCCGGGCACGCGTTCGCTCGAGCATCACAATGTCGTTGACGCCATTTGCTGCCGCGCGTGCAGCAATAGTCTCCAGTCCAGGCAGGTCCTCCTCACTGGTGGCGACAACGAGCTTTCCGCAACGGTTGACGGTCACGCCGTTTTGTTCGGCGAAGCAATAGAGCTGCTTCTTGCCCTCGACGCATAGTCGAGCGCGCAGGCTGCCAGGAGGATAGTAGATGCCGGCGTGGATGACTTCGGAGTTGCGCGAGGAGGTTTCCGCCCCGACGCGTTCGTGGCGCTCCAGGATCAGTGTTTCGCTGCCGCGGAAAGCCAGTCGGCGACCGATTGCGAGCCCCACGACACCGCCACCGATGATGATCGTCTCAATATCCGGCGTCACGAAGTGATCTCCTTGGTTTTCGCTGAAGGGGGTGCTTGAATTCTACTGTCGATAAGCCGTGTTCCTGTCTTGACTTTTGTGAGAACAAAGTATGAACTTTTCATTCTGATTCGGCGCACAGGAGTGGGGCCTGGGTGGCAATACGGTTCATTCACACATCCGATTGGCAGATCGGCAAGCCGTTCCGCAACTTTGAAGAGCGGGTCGCGGGCAAGCTGGAGGCCGCACGTATCTCGGTCATTGATCGTATCGCAAGGATTGCCCTTGATCGACAGGTCTGCCATGTGCTCGTGGCGGGCGATGTCTACGATGGCGAAGTCATTTCGCATGTAACACTGATGCAGCCGATTCACCGCATGAGCCGCGCCGAACATGTGACGTGGTGGCTGTTGCCGGGTAACCATGATCCCGCGCGCCCACAAGGCGTCTGGCAGAGACTTAGAGGGGAGGAGCTGCCAGACAATATACGTGTGCTTGATACGCCGCGTCCTGTCGAGTTGGAGCCAGGCATATGGTTGCTGCCGGCGCCATTAGTGGCGCATAGCGTGGCGGAGGATCCGACGGCCTGGATGGATCGTGCGGAAACGCCGGCGGGCGCGGTTCGTATCGGTTTGGCGCATGGGTCCGTCAGGGGATTTGGCAGTGCTCAGGAAAGCTCGGTTTCCATCGATGCCGACCGCGCGCAAAAGGCCGCGCTCGATTATCTGGCGCTGGGCGACTGGCACGGCCGCCGCCGCGAAAACGCGCGGACGTATTATTCGGGAACACCAGAGCCCGACCGTTTTCCCGACAACGCGCCTGGTTCGGTCCTTGTGGTCTGCATCGATACCGCCGGCGCGGAGCCAAGGGTTGAGGATGTCGAGTGTGCGAGTTTTGTCTGGGCCAAGCGAAATTATGCAATATCGGCAATTGATGATCTTGCGGCCATCGGGCGTGAGATTGACGAACTAACTGATGACCCAGGCCGGTTGATCCTACGATTGGCGCTTGCGGGGCGGATCGCTCTTCAGGATATCGCGGCGGTTGAGGATTGGTGCGCCACCCTCGAAGCGAAACTGCAGTTGCTTAAGGCTGACTTATCGGCGCTGTTGCCGGTTTGCGATGATGACTATGCCGTGTTCGCCGAGAGCACCGAGCTTGCTCAAGCAGTGGAGTTTCTCAGTGGCATCGCTGCCAACGACAATGACTCACGGCAGAAGATTGCAGCTGCGGCACTGATGCGGCTAGCAGCGCTCGCCAGCCAGGAAATGGCGGGGGATGGATGAAGATCAAAGCGGTGCGCGTCTTTGAAGTCGGGCGGTTTTGCGACGCCGTGGCCGTCGAGGGGTTCTCGGGCAGGCTTGATGTGCTTGCCGGGCCCAATGAGATGGGAAAGTCGACGCTGTTTCGTGCGTTGCAGATGTTGCTTACCTTGAAGCACAATTCCAGTGGAGATGCGGTCAGAAGACTCACGCCTTATGGAGGTGGTCAGCCGCTCATTGAGGCTGATCTCGAAATCAACGGCAAGCTGTGGCGGATCAGCAAACGGTATGGCAAGCGCCCGCGCGCGCAGCTCACTGATCTTAATAAGCGTAGCGTTATCGCTCGCAGCGCGGATGCGGATGTCGCTTTTGGTGAGCTTCTTGATGTCGTGGCCGGACCGGCTGAACTTGGTCTTGTCTGGGTCCGACAAAAGGATGCCTTGGAGCTGCCGAGCCCGGACAAGCCGAAGGACCGTGGGGAACGCAACGCGTTGACGCGGGCCATTCAGGGGCAGCTCGGGGCGATTACTGGGGTGACCTGGGCGGATGCCGTGCAGGCCCGTGTCAAAGCCCAGCTTGATGACCTTGTCACGCAGCGGGGACCCAGGAAGGGCGGGCGTTACGATGTCGCGCTCGAAACCCAGGCGAAGTTGAAGCAACAGCTTGAGGAGGCTCAGGCGGCTGTTGCGCGTGTTCAAAGCGCACAAGTTGAGCTTGATCTGCTACAGGGCCGTTTTGCGGAAGTCGGCCATCCGGATGTCCTGAATGCGCTTGAACTGGCTGCAGCCGACGCGGTCGAGGAATTGGAGAAGGTCGAACAGCAGCGGCTGGCACTGCGTCAGGCCCAAGACGAGGTAAGGATCCGCCTGAAGGATCAGGAGGCGTCTCATGAAGCACTCAAGAGGTTCCGATCGGATCAGGATCGTCTTGCGGAAATCAGCACGCGTCTGTCAGTGGTAACGTCCCGTCTGCCGGCGCTGATTGAATCGGCGGAAACGGCGACGGTCCAGGAGGAGACAGCACGCGCCGACGGTGTCCGCCTGTCGGATCAGCAAAACCAGCTGCAACAGCTGATGCGCGCCCGCGATGTGGCAGGGAGGCTGGCGGAACGCGCGATGGCGCTGTCCAATGCGGAGCGGCTTGAACAGGAGGTGGCGGTCGAGGCCGAGCGGATGCGCTTAGACCCGGCAACTTCCGAACGTGTTGAACGGATCAAGCGGCTCGACCAGCAGCGCCAGCTCTTGGATGAACGCATCGCCGCGGAGAGCCCGACTATCCGAATCGCTTATGACTTTGCAGTGGAAGGGCATGTCCGACTTCACGGCGAGGTTCTTGCCGACGGTGCTGAAATTATCGCGACCGAGCCTGTGACCTTGGAAGTTCCCGGGATTGGGCGGATAGAGGTCTCACCTGGTGGTGCCGAGAGCCGGGAGCGGGATTTGGCCGAGCGCGCGCGGCTGATCGATGAGCGGGACAAACTGCTGGCTCAGGTGGGCGCCGAAGATCTCCTCGGTGCGGAAGTACTGCTGGCTGAACGCTCCAAGAGGGATCGGGCGTTATCGCTGTCGATTGCGGAGCTGCGGCGTGTTGCGCCGGATGGTCTTGCGCCGCTGCGTAGTGACGTCGCCGACTTCGAGAACCAACTTGGAATGCTTGAATTTGAGCATTGCGACCTCGAGGCGGATGACGCGGAGCTCGAACAGCGTTTCAGAGAGTTGGCAAAGGCCCTGACGGATGCGCGCCAGTCCTATCCAGGGTTCGCGCAGTCCGCGAAAACCGCCCAGGCAGCCCGGGCGGAAGCTGAGGCGCGAGCAGCGGCGGGCCGGCAGCAGATCGAGGAACTCGAGAAGCTGCTTGGGCCCGATGATGTTCGGGCGGAGCGGTTGGCCGAGCTTGAGGCACGAGTGGCCGTCGTGGACCAGGATGCGGGCGAAGCGCTACGCAAGGTTAGCGCGTTGCAGCAGGTTCTGCCCGATGATGATTCCATGCGTGCTATCAGGGCGCGTGTCGAGACGGCGCGCAGGGATTGTGAGGCGGCGCGCGCTGAAGCCGTTAGGCTTCGGGAGCGGAGGGTAGCGCTGATAGCTCAGATCGAAGCGCTCACCAATAGCGGGGTGGGGCAGCGGTTGGCCGAGCTCGAAGGCGAGCTGCAGCGGGCCGATGGCGTAGTGGAGGAGATCAAAGCGGAAATTGGCGCGCTGGAGCTTTTGAGTGAGGCCCTTCAAGCGGCGCGGGGTTCCTCACGGGAACATCTGATGGCGCCTTTGATGGAACGCGTGAGGCCCTACCTGGAGGTGGTTTTTGGCGAAGCCCAGTTGCAATTCAAGGAGGGCTTTGCTGCAGAAAGTCTGATCCGAGGCGGCGAGATGGAGGCTATCGACAGGCTCAGTGACGGTACTCAGGAACAGTTGGCGATCCTGGTGCGGCTGGCCTATGCGCGGCTGTTAGCAGAGCACGGAAAGCCTGTTCCGCTGATGTTGGACGACCCGCTGGCATATAGCGATACTGGGCGTATCTCTCAGATGTTTCGTTCTCTGAGAGTTGCGTCCGGGTACCATCAGGTCGTCGTTCTCACGTGCCGTGAGCAGTCCTTTGCGGGATTGAACGGGACGCGGGTTGGATTATCACCGTGGCGTGTTGATTTGGACTGGTGATTTGAGAGCGGACGGTTCGGTTTGGACGAGACCGGCTGTAAGGCGAAAGAATACCCCGCGGCGGTGACGCCACAAGGCAGGAAGCTCAAGCGGGCCGCTAGGAACTGCGGTCCGCCACTTGATGATTGGTGTCAGGAAGCAATGTCGTCGGTGGTGACTGGCATCAGCATTGGCGGCTTTTCAGTCGGGGCGGCACTGGCAATGGGGTCCTCGCTGCGACGCGACTTGCCCTCGAAGAATGCTCCCTGCTCAATGGCGAGCGCCGTGTGATAGATGTCGCCTTCGACGTGGCTTTGCGCCTGAAGCATGACGCGTTTGCCGCGTACAGAGCCCATGACGTGACCCCGCACTACGACTTCCTCGGCGATGATGCCGCCGGTGATGTGGGCGCGTTCGCCAACAATGATATGCGTGCCGTGGATATCGCCTTCCACCCTGCCATCAATTTGAACCTGTCCTTCGGAGCTGAGATTCCCGTGGATGGTAAGGTCAGGGCCGATCACGGAGGGCGGCGTCTGACTTGTCGGGCGGGGTTTCGCCGTCGGCGATGGAGGCTGTGCAGTGGTGTGCGCCGGTGGAACCGGTTGCGCAGGTGGTTTTGGCATCTCTGCCTCGTTTCTCTTGAAGTTTGTTAGCATCTGTCAGCGCCCTCCATGTTGCGCAACCTGAACGGAAAGACGCCCAAGCCCCTCGTTTGACACCCTCCGCAATCAGGTATCCGCGAACCCTGACGAGGCCGCGATTAGCACGATTGTTAAGCGAGGTCACGCGCCCCGAACTGGCGATAAGTCTGGCGTTTCGCTGGGACGGTGACAAAGTTGTCAGTGGCCGCCTTTCTGCTGTCTGAAGTCAGAATTTTGTAGTCGATTAGGTGCCCAACTCCTTTACGGCTGCAAGGACTTCCGACACGTGACCTGGAACTTTGACCTTGCGCCAGGCGCGCGCAAGCTTGCCTGTCTTGTCGATCAAAAACGTCGATCTTTCGACGCCCATGTATTTTCTTCCATACATGGACTTTTCCACCCAAACTTCGTAGGCCTCCGCCGCCTTCTTATCGACGTCGGCGAGCAGCCTTAGCTTGAGGTCGTGTTTGTCTGTGAACTTTTTGTGGCTTTTCTCGCTGTCGGGGGAAATGCCCAAAACGATGGCACCTGCGTCCTTGAATTCGGAGATAAGGGACGTGAAATCCAAAGCTTCCTTGGTGCAACCTGAAGTGTCGTCCTTGGGGTAGAAATATACTACCACAATCGACCCCTTGAGCTTGGACAGCTCAACGAGTTCGCCATCGGAGTCCATAAGTTTGATGTTTGGAACTTTCTTACCCTCTGTGACCATGTCTTGCCTTTCTTCTGCCGCCTTAAGGACATGCCTATGTCGAGCTAGACAACGTTGGGGGTGGTATTGCTCCCGGCGCTTCGTTGTTACGTCTGTTGCGGTGTGGATGGTTTCACAATTCCAGCGAAAGCTTTTGGCCAAGGGATGCTCGGAAGCAATAGGTTTGATGTGAAGTTAGCAATATGTTGGCCAACTGCCGGCATAGGAAGTTCCTCGCGCTGCAGATGCGTTGGCTCGCGGATGCGGATCAGTCGTGTGATTTCGAGTTGTTCGGGCTCAGTAGGGCGGTTCGGATCGTTCGCTAAACAAGTTGAAGGTTGGCTTATTTGACGGCTCATCAGCAACTTCCGCCGAAATCCATGCCGCCGGATTCACAACATGCGCATCAGCGACGCGCTGTAGGCAAGCTTACGAGGTCGCCGCGTCAGAAGGGGACGGCACCGCCAGTCTGGCGACGGGTTTGTGTGGGATTGGTGGCCACGATCGCCGTGCCAATCGCAATCTTGGCGGTGTTGGCTGCGGGCATTGGATACTTCAGGCTCCAGCAGGGTCCGGTTCTGGTCAACTTTCTGGCTGCGTCCGTCAAACAGGGTATTGACCAGGGCCTGCAAGGCC
>JAUWFF010000331.1 GCA_030607105.1 Filomicrobium sp. | reverse complement strand
TTTTTCTTGGGGCTGATCACCGGATGAAGCAGCAATCAGCCTTCACAACGGCGAATTGGGTGCGAACGCGGCAGCAGGAATACTTTCTGACAACTCACCTATATCGGCTTTCGGGGGTAAAGCGGACATTGATGCTCTGTTAGACTGAAACCGACTACAGGCAGAATGATAGCAAAGCTCGATCGCACCCCTCCATTGGCTGACGACTCTCTACTGAGCTACGGCGACGTACAGGCCCGCGCCGATGAGAAGCACGCTGGTGAGAGGGACGATAAGGCCAGCCCCCGCCGGCGCAAACTTTTCCAAGAGCACGATGATTGCCAAGCCAGCGATCCAAATGACATTCATGATGCCAGCGGCAAAGAGCAACAGCATCAACGCCCAGCAGCAACCAACGCAATAGGCGCCGTGATCAAAGCCAAGGCGGAACGCTCCGAGCCGGCCCGGAAGCCAATGCCGCGAAAGGAAAGCAGCGGGCGATCGGCAGTGTTTCAGGCAAACCGATTTGAGGGGCGAGAGCTGATAGACCCCCGCTGCGATGAGCAAGCCCGCGGTCAACCAACGGTTCGTCGACCACATCATCATTCCGTCGATATGGCCCAGGCGCTCAAGCGCAAATTGCAGCGCCGTCGCCAGCGCACTGAAACCTAGCCAGCACATCAGATAGCCGCCGGCAAAGTACGCTGTTGGCACGATTACTGTTGGGAGTTGGCCGCTTGCTTGGCCGTGCCTATGCACGCGCGCATAGAGCAGGATCATAGGGGCAGCACTGGGGATCATCATAGCAATCATCATCACCCACCACATGAGCAGCATGGTGGCCCAATAAGCTGCTGACCACGCGCCGGTCATCGGGATGTCAGGGCGCGGCGGCGGAAACTGCCACGTGGTCATGGCAATGGTGCTCATGCCGGTGCCGGCACCGATAAGCAAGTAGTACCAAGCGAGTGCCGTGATGATCACGAGCCCGAATGCGATGATAGCTTGCTCGCGGCGAACGATTCGCTCGGTCAACGTCGCCTCTGTCATGCGCGCTATCTCGCGGGGGCAGCTAGTGCACGACACCATTCTGATTGAGGTGCAAATGTGCCAGTTGCGCGTAGGTACTGTCGTGCGTCAGTGGGATCGGTCCTTTGACGCGCGCCGTTCCGCTGCCCATCTCAGCAATGCTGTATTCGAAGCCGTCGGGAAGATCGATGCGGGCGCGATGCTCAGCCCCGGTGACGGGATTTCGGATGGGCTCAGAGGTCATGTCGACCAGCCCCGCAACACTAACGCGGCCGCGACGGGCATCCACGTCGATATCAATGGCTATGTCTTCAAACACCGGGTCGTAGACGTGTTCTAACGTGGCGGCGAACACATTCCATACCGTCTTGCCAGGTTCAGTATCTTCACCCGCCAGGATGCGGAGCAGCGAATGGCGCTGAGCTTCGCTAGCGCGCTTGTCAATGATCATAAAGCCCTTTCCCTTGCCTTCGTGGATAGGGCCGGGCCATTGCAGAATGCCAATGGCGTTTAGTCCGTCGAGCCGTACATCGCCGTGATAGCCTTGCTTAATTTGGAAGGCGCCCACCGCCTCGCAAAAACCGGGAGTTGGCAGCGCGTTGAATTGGCAGGGACAGCCATAGGCGCAGTTGCAATTAACAAGCTCAGTGGCCTTGATTTCCCAGGGGATCATTCTGTCCTCCATAGGCTCACAGAAGAGACGTCCGCTCCTCTTCCTATAGCAGACATTCTCCGAGATGCCATCCAGGTCCGCCATTGACACTAAACGGACATTGGCATCGGTAATCACGAGAACCGGTAGCGAATTCCAGACGTGCTTCCGCACCGTGTTCATGCGCAACGCATGCCTTCACGTTGCTGCACCTTCAGGATGCAGGTGGAAAACCTTGTTCATGACCTTCCACTCCCCATCGACTTTGAGCAGCGTGAACAAGTCTGTGAAACGGTGGCCAGTCCAGTTCTCGAGCTCAAGCCGTACGGTGGCGACCGAACCGATAAGATCGATGCTAGCAATCCTTGATTTCAAGCCCGTTGCCGCACCATTTTGGTCGTTCCAATCGAAAAGAGTCTGGATGGGGCCAGCGAATAGATCGGCACCGACATAGCCGAAGACCGTCGCGTCCTTGTGGAAGGCAGGTTTCATGTCGTCACCTCTGCCAGACTTGGCGCCATCGATGTAATGCTGGAGGGTATTTGCGATCGCGTCGTACTCGCTGACGTCAGTTGGCACATTACTCATGCGTCGTATTCCTTACTTTGGATGCGTCAATCAAAGGATATGAGAACAAAGATTGTCGAGCTTGTCGAACACTCATTCCTGTCTGTCAGCCGCACGTTGAGCTCGCCGGGCCAGGCCTTGAGATAACAAGCGCCAGCCTGTTAAAAAGTTTGATCGCCGACGACGAGAAATTTCGGTTTATATGGCCCAAAATCTGTATGGTGCCCTCCGAAAACAGACCGAATTTGCCATATTCGACCTTTTGTATGGGCTCAGATCAGGCCAGACTGCGATCAACAACAATGGATTTCGGGCGCCTTAAGGCATCCTGCCGGCGGCAAATGGTGGAGCAACTTAATGAACCAGAAACCCAAGCAGGAAATCTTTTTCGGCGGCTGCCCCCACGATTGTCCTGATACTTGTGCGATGCTGTTCGAGGTGGAGAACGGGATCTTAAAGAGTGTCAGAGGCAACCCCGAGCACCCCATGACTCGTGGCGGCTTGTGCGTGAAGCTTAAGGACTACGAGAAACGCCATTACCATCCCGATCGCCTGCTATACCCGATGCGCCGCACGGGACCGAAAGGGTCGAAGCAATTTGAAAGAATTTCTTGGGATGAGGCGCTTGATGAAATCACAGATCGCTGGAAAAAAATCATCAAGGAGGACGGTGCACAAGCGATCATCCCCTATAGTTATTTGGGCCACCAGGGGCTAGTTCACGGCCTAAATGGAGGCGACGCATTTTTCAATCGAATGGGTGCAACCGTTTGCGAGCGCACCTTCTGTGGTGAAGGCTCATGCACGGCTTGGCTGCTCACGGTTGGAGCAACCGCCGGCCTTGATCCGGAAAGCTATATTCATTCCAAATACATCGTCATCTGGGCCTGCAATAGCGTCAGCACTAATCTTC
>JAUWFF010000290.1 GCA_030607105.1 Filomicrobium sp. | reverse complement strand
AAGACCGACCATCGGCCTGGCGCTCGGCGGTGGCGCCGCGCGCGGCTAGTCCCATATCGGCGTGCTACGCACGCTCATTGCCGCAGGGTTGGAACCCGACATCGTTGCGGGTACCTCGATCGGTGCGGTTGCCGGTGGCTGCTATGTCACCGGCAAGCTGGACGGGTTGCAGGAGTTCGCCACGACGCTCACGCGCAGGCGGCTTTTCGGTTTTCTCGATTTCAACTTCGGCGGATCCGGGCTGCTCACCGGGCAGAAGCTCAGCGCACGGCTTGAGACACACCTCAATGGCATCGCCATCGAGGACATGGAACGTCCATTCGTGGCGGTCGCCACGGAACTCGGCACCGGGCACGAGATCTGGCTGAAGAAGGGCGATCTTGTCACGGCCTTGAAGGCGTCGTTCGCGCTGCCGGGCATTTTTCGCCCCATGCAGATCAATGGACGCTGGCTCATCGACGGGGCATTGGTGAACCCGATCCCTGTCTCCGTTTGCCGCGCGCTCGGCGCACGCATCGTCATCGCCGTGAACCTGAACAACGACCTGTTCGGCAAGGGCAGCGTGATCCACGATCAAGAAGCACTCGCCGAACCGCCTTTGCCCGCTACAGAGACAGAGCCACCCCAAGGTAACGGCCGCGCGGCCGTACACCTCCTGCATCGACAGATTTTCGGCGGCAAGGGCGCGCCTGGCATGTCGGCGGTCATGATCGATGCGATCAACATCACGCAGGACCGCATCGCCCGGTCACGGCTTGCCGGCGACCCGCCCGACATTACGGTCAACCCAAAGGTCGGCGGAATTGGCCTGTTCGATTTCCATCGCGCCAAGGGGGCAATCGCCGCCGGCGCCAAGGCTACCGAAGCCCAGCTTGAAGAGATCAGAACTGCGGTGCGCGCGCTGGCCGCGTAGCCCGCACGATCAGCCCGTGGCGATGTATTCGCGCATTGCCGCCGCTTCCATTTCGGCTTCGGCGATCCGCATTCGCACCACGTCACCAATCGACACGAGACCAACCAAGCGTCCGCGGTCCACCACCGGCATGTGACGGAACCTGTGGGCGGTCATCTCGCCCATCAGCTGGTCCATCGTGTCCGACTCCCGGCAGCTGACCACCGACTTGGTCATGCAGGCCTCCACGGGCTGGTCGAGCACCGAAGCGCCCGCCCGTGCGATCTCGCGCACAATGTCTCGCTCCGAGACAATGCCGCTCACCTTGCCATCGGCCTCGGCGACCACAATGCAACCGATTCCATGTGTCCCAAGGAGCCGGGCAATCTCAAGCAGGGGCGTCTCCGGCGGCGCCGTGATGACGTCCCTGCCCTTCAACTTCAGGATTGCTGCGACGTTCATAGTTTCCTCCAGCCCGGGAACTTAAGCCCCGTTTGTGCGACATCATGTCTTGGAGTGTAACCGCGCGCAAGCCGCCGCCGAATCAACCGCAGAAATCCGCCGCTTACCGCGACTGCGAAGTGGCCTCAGACGGGCCTCGCGGGTCGAAGAAGCCGAAGATCAAGAGCCCGCAGAGGAACCCGCCGATATGGGCCTCCCAAGCAATTCCGCCGCTCGTCCCGCCGAACGAAACCGAGGTCAGACCGAAATAGGCGTTAAGCACCACCCAGAAGATGACAAACCCGACAATCCGGTGGTCCCGCAGTGCCGTCGCAAGGCTCGCCAGCGGGGCACCCACGAAATCCGGCATTTTTTCATCCGGCTCGCGCTTGGCGAAGAAAATGAACCGCAACGCCCCGGCCATCTGTCCCGAAATGGCCGCCGAGGCTCCCACCATGGGAGCCATTTCGCCCCAATGAAGGACAAGGTGCGTTAGCGCACCGGCGATACCGCACAAAATCGAAAAGACGAAGAAGCCGCGCGTCCCGATGCGCCGGGCCACGGCCGTGCCGAAGGCGAGCATCCAAGCGACGTTAACCAAGAGGTGCATCCAGCCGCCGTGCACGACCATGTAGGTCACAAACGACGTGACGGCGGTGAGGTAACCACCCGGCAGTTCGACCGCCGCCCCGCTGTAACGGGCGGGAATGAACGCCAAGGACAGCAGAAAAGCCACATCGGTCTCGTCTGGCAACAGGCCCCTCACAACCTGAATCCCGATCATGAGACCCGCGGCCAGCGTCACGGCACGCGGAACGTTCAGCATTGGTTCGCGTGACGTCATTCGAAGACCCGCCAAATAAAGCCGTTTCAGTCCTTACCGCGGCAACCTTAACGGCAGCCACGCCACCACCAGAGAGCGCACCCCGCTCCCTGGCACGCTCCCTGCTTAGCTTGGGGTGAGCTGCCCAAATGAGTGGGCCAGACCGGGACTCAAGGCCCTGGTTGGGCCCTGGGACTTAGGGCTCGAGAGCAACCTATAGAGCTTTGTATCGGGCGGGCTATGCAACAGCCAACAAGCAAACAGCTTTTCGCGTATTGGGACCACATACGCAATGGGCGCATTGCGCCGCGCCGCTTCGAGATCGAGCCGGCGAAGATTGCCAATATCCTGCGCGAAACTTTCATCGCCGAATGCGCCGGGTTGATGGGGTTCCGTTTCCGGCTGGCCGGCACGCAGATCTGCCAGGAATTCGGCCGTGAGCTCCGCGGGCTCGATTTTCTGAGCTTGTGGTCGTTCGGGGACAAAGACGCCGTCGCCTCGCTGGTCCGCACTGTCCTGCATGACGGTTCGGTCGGCCATGGCACATTCCTGGCCCGCACCGATGCCGGGCGCGAAACGTCCTTTGAGTTTACCTTGATGCCCTTGATCCACACGGGCACGTCGATCAACAGACTGCTCGGCTCAATCACCGCGATCGACCGGCCGTTTTGGCTCGGCACCGAACCTCTGACCACATTCGAGATCGTTGACGCCAAGCTCCTGAGCCCGGACGGCGCCCCTGACTTCATGAAGAGTGGCGGGGCCGACATCGTCCACCTCAACCGCAGACGCTTTCGCGTCGTCGAGGGCGGGCTCTCCTAAGGTTTTCGTAACCAATCTTAAAGTTGGAAAACGCGAATCTGGTTAGCTGTTGCTTAAGACGCCTCGCGTAGAGTCCGGCTTGCGATATTCCGCCAAACCCGCGCGCAAGCCCAATCAAAGTATAGGCTTCAAAACATGGTTGAGAGTGCGCTTGCCTTTACAGGCAGAATCCGTGCCCAGCACAAACGTCCAAAGATTGTGCCGGACCGACGCAAATACCGTCGCGTACCGGTCCAACTGAACGGCCGCTTCATGACCGAGGACGAGCAGGAGTTTCCCTGCGAGGTCTTCAACATGTCAGCCGGCGGCATGGCTTTGCATGCCCCCGTGATCCCCCAGCCTAGCGAACGCATTGTCGCCTATCTGGACCACCTCGGACGTCTCGAAGGCTCCGTGGCACGCACGTTCGAGGGCGGCTTCGCCGTCGAACTCAGAGCCAGCGCCCAGAAGCGCGAGCGCATCGCGAATGTGCTGGCC
>JAUWFF010000287.1 GCA_030607105.1 Filomicrobium sp. | reverse complement strand
GGCCGCGCGGCCGCCTCCAGTAGATCCTGAAAGCCTGTCACGAAGTCCCACATGATCTCGTACTGCTCAGCATCCGAAAACTGCGACCAGTCTCTGGGCAGGAAACGCGCCACGTCTTTTTGGAACACGACCTCGGCAACCCTTTGCGGCAGCAGATAGCCCATCGCCACCTGCTCGGCGACGGCATTGAGAAAGCCCAGCTGCACGAGCCCCGAGCAAATGAAGGCATTGGGCGGCTGCAACGTCCTCCGGCGCCGGCCTTGGATGGCGCTACGAGCCCCCCAGATGCGTGCCTTGATGCCGAATGCCACCTCGTTGAAGATCACCCATCCAAGCCTCAGCATGGTCGCATATGAGTAGTTCGACTGAATGGAGTTTAGCATGCGGCCGCGAACCAGGGACTGCGCCCGCTCCTCGAACCAGTTTCCCTTGAGCCTCTTGATACCAACAACCTGCCGTCGATCGTTGAGATATGATGCCAGGTTCTTGAGATCGACACCTTTCGAGGCGCTTTCGATCACGAAGGTATTGTTGAAGCCCTTCTCCTCATGCGGAACGAGAAACACCAAAGCAGCATGCGAAAACGTACCACGTGTTGCCCACCGGATGAGCCATGAGCGCAGATCCCTTTGCTTCCGCATCAAAACCACGTCCGCCCTGTTGAGATGGGTACCTGAGAGAAACTCAGCAACTGGGATCGGCCAACCGTCACGATCGTGTGATGCGGCTTGCGGTGCGCTTAGTGCGCTCTGAACCGTATCCATTTTTTGATATAACTCCCGCCAACGGCCAGTTGGACGACAAGACACGGCCGGCAGTCATGCAACCGCCAGGTGCCCGCGTCCGCCAATATGCAGGACATCATGCCGTTGCTATGGCCGGGTAGGATGCAGCAGTCGCTTCTCTCTCTTTCTGCATCAACTCGGCAACGAGAAATGCCAATTCCAGGGACTGATCCGCGTTGAGCCTCGGATCGCAATGGGTGTGATAGCGATCCGAAAGATCCGCGTCCGAGATGGCCACGGCTCCGCCGGTACACTCAGTGACATTGTCGCCGGTCATTTCGACATGGATCCCGCCAGGATGCGTCCCTTCGGCCCGGTGCACGGCGAAGAAGTCCTGCACCTCGCTCAAAATGCGGTCAAACGGACGGGTCTTGTAGCCGCTGTCCGAAGAGATCGTATTGCCGTGCATCGGGTCGCACGCCCAGACCACCGTGCGACCTTCCCGCTTCACCGCCCGCAACAGCTTGGGCAGGTGCTTTTCAACGTTGCCCGCACCGAACCGGCTGATCAGCGTCAACCGGCCCGGCTCGTTATCCGGGTCAATGATATCAATAAGTTGTAGAAGCTCGTCAGGTTCAAGCGTTGGACCGCACTTGAGGCCGATTGGGTTCTTGATCCCGCGCACGTATTCGATGTGCGCGTGGTCCGGCTGCCGCGTGCGGTCACCGACCCAGACCATATGCCCCGAGGTCGCGTACCACTCACCCGACGTTGAATCCAATCGGGTCAGAGCCTGCTCGTATCCGAGAAGCAACGCCTCATGGCTGGTAAAGAAGTGCGTTTGGCGCAGCTGCGGCGTGTTGTCCGCCGTAATGCCGATCGCCCGCATGAAGGACAGGCTTTCAGTGATGTTGTTGGCCAGTTCCTCATAACGGTGCCCCTGTGGAGAGTCCTGCACAAAGCTCAGGTTCCACTGGTGGACGCGCTCGAGATCGGCGTAACCGCCCAGCACAAACGCCCGAATGAGGTTGGCCGTTGCCGCGGCCTGCCGATAGGCTTGCAACATCCTGTCCGGGTCTGGAATGCGGGCTTCTTGCGTGAAGTCCATACCGTTGATGATGTCGCCACGGTAACTGGGCAGCTCGACATCGCCGCGCTTTTCAGTCGGCTTAGAACGCGGCTTTGCGAACTGGCCGGCAAGCCGTCCGACTTTCACCACCGGTGAACCGCCGGCGTAGGTGAGAACCACGGCCATTTGCAGGAAGACCCGCAGGAAGTCACGAATATGATCCGGGCCATGCTCCGCGAAACTCTCCGCGCAATCACCGCCCTGCAACAGGAACCGTCGCCCCTCGGCGACATCGGCCAAGCGCTTCTTCAGGTCACGGGCTTCACCTGCAAACAGCAGCGGCGGGAACGTCGCAAGCTTCGCTTCGACGTCCTGCAGCGCTTGTTGATCCGGATAATCCGGTACTTGTTTGATCGGCAAATCGCCCCAACTATCGGGCGACCAGGTGGCTCTCTTCGCCGACATTCTACGTAACTCCTCAATTGACGATAAGCCGGACGCCGGCGCTGTGCCGTCGCTGCGCGCTTGCAGGATCTGGAGGGTCGGTCTCCGCGCCGAAGTTCGGCGCTGCAAGTCACACAAAGCTCTTTGGCAGCCTTATAAGGCATCCGCCCACTGCAGGCCAAGCGAAGCTTCATCCAATTTAGGCGTTAGGCTGTTGCAGATCAAAGGCCAGCCGACATGCCCCCATCGACCGCCAGTTCCGCTCCGGTGATGAAACCCGACTCATCGGAAGCAAAAAACAGGGCGGCGGCGGCGACGTCTTCGCCGCTCCCGAAGCGTTTTAGCGGCGTCTGATCGATCAGCGCCTTATTGATCATCGGATTACGGAGCACCCGTTCAGTGAGCGCTGTCTCGATAAAACCTGGCGCCAGTGCGTTCACCCGGATCCCAAAAGGCGCGTATTCAACCGCCAACGCACGGGTCAACGCCGACACCGCCCCCTTAGTAGCCGAATAACCGGCCAGCTGACGCAGGCCGCGATGCCCCATGATCGACGCAACATTAACTAGCGAGCCCTTGCCCGAGGCCTTCAGCAGGTTGAAACCATCACGTGCAACGCGTACCACGCCGTCGAGGTTGACTTCCCGGATCTTGACCCAGTCCGCGTCGCTCAGATGCCGGAAATCCTCGCGCACATTGAGACCGGCGTTGTTCACCAGCACATCGATACGACCGGGCTCTGACTCAATATTTCTGAAAAGCGCTGTGACGTCCTGCCCCTTACAGACATCGACGGTCATGGCCGTCACCTGATGGCCTGCTGAGACCAGAGCTTCGGCGGCCTCCTCCGCGGCGCCACCATCGACGTCTGTGAGGTAGACATGCGCACCCTCCCGCGCAAACACACCGGCGATCGCCTTGCCGATACCAGCCGCCGCGCCCGTAACAACCGCAACCTTATCCTGCAGGCGTTTTGTTTCGCTCATGGATGGTCTCCAGCAGCATTTTGTTCTTGGACGATTAGGCGACCCCAAGGGCTAGGGCCTCATGAAAAGCTATTCCGCCGCCTGCCGCCGGGTTTCCGTTTTGTTGCGCATCGTCACGAGTTCTTCGGCCGCCGAGGGATGCAGCGCCATGGTTCTGTCGAAGTCCCCCTGACGCGCGCCCATACGCATGGCGATCGCCGCCATTTGCGCGATCTCTGCAGCATCATCGCCAACGATGTGACAGCCAACAACTT
>JAUWFF010000061.1 GCA_030607105.1 Filomicrobium sp. | reverse complement strand
TGAGAAGTGCCGTCGCCAAGGAAGCCAGCGCAATGATCACCAGGAGCGCCAGCAAGAGCAGAAAAAGATAGCCCGGCACACCCGGGGAGGCCTGGTTAGCCATCGTCAACTCCCTCAAAATACGAAGTACCAAATAACAATAGTACAACGCGGAGACACGCACGAACGAGGCGCATGCGATTACACAATCGGTTCCTCCACGCAGGTCGCCGGCAGTCCTTTGATCCAGCCACGCGCCGTCCAGCCGGGTTTTCTTTCATTGCGGCGGCGCACCTGCGCCTCTGTCCGCGCCACGAAGTAGAACTCAAAGCAATTGTCGCCGATCCGCGTCACACGGAAACAGCCACCCGTGGGATCCCCTCTGTAGATCGTGCAAAACGTGTCCGAAATCACTGACCAATGACCCGTTGTCTCGCGCGGGCCTTCCGAATAGGCCACTGCCATATCACTGCGATAGCGCTCTGTGAAACCGCGCCCGTCTTCATATTGCCCGTCAATCGTCACTCCCGCGAAAGTGGCGCGTAATTCGTCTTCACCCATCCACTGTTTTGCCGCCGTAGCTGTTGCCGATAGCGCGACAGCGCCCGCCACCACCCACAAAGTAGATCCAACATTCGCCAGCTTCGAAGCGACAATCATCAAACCCACCTCGTTCAATAATTCCCGACACTTTCGGTTTAAAACAATAACCTAAACGATAGGGACAGGTGCGGGTCAGCGTCAGTACGCGGACCCGAAAAACCAGCACGGATGCCCCCACGTAATAGCGCCTATGCATCGATTCGAAAGTGAACGGAGACAAGAGCTCGTGTCACGAATGCTCATGGCGACAGTCCTGCTTACGCTCTTCACCGCAGCGCTTATCAGAGGCCCTGCCCCCTCCATCGCGATGTCGGCCTACAAATGGAAAAACCGGCCGCTGCTAGTCTTCGCACCATCCGCGAAGGCACAGTGCCTCGACCAGCAAAAAGCAATTGTCGTCGCCAACCAGACCGGCTTCCGTGAGCGCGACATGGTCGTCATCTATGTTACCGGCGATTACGTCTCCGCCTCTCTTGGTCAGGGTCCGAGACGCTCTGCGCAGGCGCTGCGCGCGGACTACGGTATCAAGAGCGATCAATTTCTCGCAATCCTCGTGGGTAAGGACGGCGACACCAAGTTACGGTCATCAAAACCGGTTTCCGCAGCCCGGCTCTTCGCCCTGATCGACTCTATGCCGATGCGCCAGCAGGAAATGCGCGAGCAGGGGTAATCGCGCTCAATGGCCCCCAACGTTCGGGTTCCTTGAATGTAATGGCTGCAAGCGCTAAGTCTTCGCGATCGAATAGTAAAACGAGACCATCCGCCGTGCCGCCACTCCATCAAAGGATCAGGCTGCCGCATCGCGCGAGTATTAAGGACCTGACATGGGCTACAAGGTTGCCATTGTCGGCGCCACGGGCAACGTGGGCCGCGAGATGCTAGACGTTCTTGCCGACAGGAAGTTCCCCGCCGACGAGGTCATCCCGCTGGCTTCGCGGCGGTCGATCGGCGTTGAAGTGTCCTACGGCGACCGCCGACTCAAGTGTCGCGATCTTGAGACCTTTGACTTTTCTCAGGCCGACTTCTGCTTGATGTCGGCAGGCTCCACCGTATCCAAGGAATGGAGCCCAAGGATTGCCGCCAAAGGCTGCACGGTCATCGATAACTCTTCGTGCTGGCGCTACGACCCGGACGTGCCGCTGATTGTCCCCGAGGTCAACGCCGATGCCATTATCGGGTTCAGCAAGAAGAACATCATCGCCAACCCAAACTGCTCGACGGCGCAACTCGTCGTTGCCCTGAAACCCTTGCACGACCACGCCCGAATCAAGCGCGTTGTTGTCTCCACCTACCAATCAGTGTCTGGCGCGGGCAAGGAGGCCATGGACGAGCTGTGGTCCCAAACCAAGGGCAAATACGTCCCTGGCCAAGAGGTCGAAGCCAAGAAGTTTCCAAAGGAAATTGCCTTCAACTGTATTCCTCAAATCGATGTCTTCATGGAGGACGGCTACACCAAGGAGGAATGGAAGATGGTCGCGGAAACTAAGAAGATCCTCGACCCCACGATCAAGCTGACGGCGACCTGCGTCCGCGTGCCTGTCTTCGTCAGCCATTGCGAAGCTGTCAACATCGAATTCGAACGAGATATCGAGCCCGAAGAGGCCCGCGAGATCCTACGGGAAGCGCCCGGAATCGGTGTCGTCGACAAGCGCGAACCCGGTGGTTACGTCACCCCGGTTGAAGCAGCCGGTGAATACACCACCTTCGTCAGCCGCGTTCGCGCTGACGCGACGGTCGACAGTGGCCTTGTCATGTGGATTGTTTGCGACAACCTCTTGAAGGGCGCAGCCCTCAACACGACGCAGATTGCCGAGACAATGGTGAGTCGCGGACTGATGAATAAGGCCGCTTAACAGCAACTTCGGACGATGGACGACACACGCCGCGTGATGCTCGTTCCAACCATCCGCATCTGTTCGCGGGCGCAAACGGTCGGATAGTCGCCTCCCGATCACTCGCCGTAGTCGTCGCCGGTTGGACGTTGTTTTTCGACATGCCTTGCACGTCGTTCATCACACCGCGGCCTCACCAACTTGGACACTTGCAAGTCGACCTTTTCGACCGGCGGACGGGCGTCGCCGGCGAACACTCAGGAGCGGAAACGAGTGACGAAGCAATCCAAGGAGAAATCTAGTATGGCTTACCGCGACAAGCTCCGCGCCAACATCCTTAAGGTTGGTCGGAAATTGATCGCGGACGAAGGGCTCTCAAGCGTCCAAGCCCGCAGAATTGCCACCGAGGCTGGATGCTCCGTTGGCTCAGTCTACAACGTATTTGAGGACCTCGACGAGCTTATCATCGCTCTGAACATGCTGACTTTGGCCGAGCTCGGGGCATCGCTCAGAGCAGCCCATGGTTCAGCACGCCACGGGTCTACACACGATCGCTTGCTCGCGCTCGCGCATGCCTATTTCCTATTCGCGGCAGAAAACAAGCAACCCTGGCGGTCAATCTTCGAACATCAGCTACCTGAAGGCCGCACTGCTCCACCGGAGTACCGCGAGGATCAGGACAAACTTTTTGCGCTTGTCGAGGAGTGCCTTGCAAAGGACGTGACTGAAAACGAACTAAGGAAAAGTGCCGCCAGGGCATTGTTTGCGTCAGTACACGGGATCGTATCACTGTCGCTCGATCGCAAGCTCGGCGAATTCGCGCCCGATGCAACTCGCCGACAGATTGAATTCCTGGTCGGCTGCGCTGCCAGAGGGCTTCAACAAGTTTGATCGAAGACAGCCCAAGTGGATGATCAGGGCTTTTTACGCCCCCCCGACTTCGACAGTGCCTGCTGTTCGACAGCCTCTTCGAGCTTGCCAAGAGCGTCAACAATTGTATTGAGATCGCTCAAAAACCGGTCCCGCTGAGCCGCTGGCAAAGCCTGAAGGATACGATCGTCAACACGCCTCGCCATAGGCTCAGCGCTACGCAAGATACGACGGCCTTCTTCCGTCAGCTTGACCGCGTAAGCGCGTGCATCTTCCTTAGTGCGACGACGCTGCACGAGACCCTTTTTCAGCATCCGCCGAATAATGTCAGCAAGCGTAGAGCGATCGATGCCTGTCATGTCAACAAGGTTCGTCTGCGAAAGGCCTTCGTTCTCGGCAACCGCGACCAGAACCGCATATTGCCTCGGGGTCAAATCTTCCGTCCGCATTTCAGACTGAAAAACATCTCCAGCGCACTGCCCTGCACGGTGCAGTAGGTGTATCGGCGACTGTTCAAGTTGCACGACCTTTGACTCCTTATCTGTGTTCTTCATTTTTGAACTTGGCTTCTGCTTCGTGGTCATCAGCTCGTTGGATCACATGTCTTAAAAATGATTATCGGAATCCATCTCCCGCAGGGATAAGGACAGCTGACGTATGATAGAAAATACGAAATTGACAGCTTCGTCTACTGCTTACTTTCAGGCAGATGATCTGACGTCCGACCATCTGCTCCGCAACTAATTTGCGCATGCATCAGCACAAAATCAGCGCACGAATATTCCGGACAATCCGATTAAATTTTCAGAATGGACTGGCGCGCCGATCATTCAGCTCTTGTTCTTCTCATATCGCTGCAGGAGACTGACTTGCGACATCGCAAACACCATCGTAATCGGCATCAGCCCCCAGAGCTTGAAGCTCACCCAGAAGTCTTCCGAGAAGTTCCTCCAGACAACCTCATTCAGCGCGGCAAGAAACAGGAAAAAGAGGCCCCAGCGAATTGTCAGGACCCGCCACCCTTCTTCAGTGAGACTGAATGCTTCTCCTAGCGCATACTTCAAAAGTGATTGCCCAAAGGCCAAGCCAGTAAAAAGAACACTTGCAAACAGCAAGTTTACGATGGTCGGCTTGATCTTGATAAACGTCGAGTCATGCAACCAGAGCGTGAGCCCGCCAAAAAACAAAATGCAGACACCTGAGACCAAAGGCATTACAGGAATGCGGCCAAGTACGACCCGCGACACCGAGAGTGCGATGGCCGTGGCGACCATGAACCAGCCGGTACCAACGAAAATTCCAGCCTGTGAATTAACTATGAAAAACACAACGAGCGGCCCAAGCTCCACGAGAAGCTTCACAATCTGTCGAGCATCGATTTCAACCTCCGGAACCTTGTCCGTGGTGGGTTTCTCGCCAGGTTCGCTCATAGAACTTGTTGCCTTGTAATGCTGCCGCTGGTCTCAGGAGGTTGGCGTAGAGGGTGCGTTGCCAAGCTTTGCAACCGGACCGATCCCGCCCGAGACCTTGGGACTCTTGCCGATGGCGGCGGCTCCCTCCGCAGCGGCATATGCTACGCCATCTTGCCTCTTCTCCGACTTCGACTGAGGTGCCGCCAGCCCGCCCTCACCACCTTGAGGAACGCGGTACTTGGCCATCAATGTCGTTAGATACCACGCATAGAGGCCCGAGAGCGGCATGATGAACGCTATCTTGAACAAAATCCAAACGTTCACGCCGTCGATCTGGAAGCCGAGAATATCATGTAACGAGGAGCCGATAGGCGGGTACATACCATCCTTCTGGAAGTATTGCCGCACAACCTCGTTCAGCACAGCCGTAAGAACGAAGAACCAAGCAAAGCTCCAAGTAAACTTATCCCAGCCCTCTTTTGTGTAATGGAACGTACCTTCAAATATATGCTGGAAGAAGTTCTTCCCGATAATCAGTCCGACAAAAAGGAACAGAGCGAACATAACATTGAATATTGTGACCTTGATCTGAATCCACATGGGATCCCCGGTCACCAGCGTCAGGATCCCGAACAACACGGTCACGGTCGACGCGATAATCGGAAACATTGGGAGCCTTCCCAACACGATCTGCATGACGACCATCGCCAGTCCGGTTGCGATGATGAGTGCCCAAGTTCCCGCATTGATACCCGCCGCGGCGTTGACGATAAACATCGCAACGAGAGGGCCAAACTCACTGAGAATATTGACCGTTTGCTTCGCGTTGAAGGGGAAGAAGCTCTTGCGCTCGCTCATTCTCAAACCGATCCTTTTTTGCGGGTCGCACCCGCTTTGCTGCACACTGAGCACAGCACCCCAGCTCTCTAAGCTACTTCCAAGAAACGGAGCCCCACATCAGGCTTCCGCGATCGCAACCGCAAACTCTCGCGCGTCGAAGGCCTGTAGATCATCGACGCCCTCCCCAATACCGACGGCAAAAACCGGAATTTGATAGCGAGCCGCGATCGAGACCAAAATGCCACCGCGGGCTGTACCATCTAGTTTTGTCATTACCAAGCCGCTAACACCAGCCTTCTCCCGAAAGACTTCGACCTGCTGCATCGCGTTTTGACCCGTTGTCGCGTCTAGTACCAGAACACAATCATGCGGTGCGCTCGGGCATATCTTCCCCAGAACTCGGACGAGTTTCTCAAGTTCCTCCATCAGAGCCTGCTTGTTCTGAAGCCGCCCCGCCGTATCAATCAGCAACGCGTCATATTGTTCCGCCGTTGCTTGTTTCAAGGCGTCAAATGCCACACCCGCCGCATCAGCCCCGACTTCACCGGCAATGACGGTTGCACCGGTCCGCTCCCCCCAAACCTTGAGCTGTTCAATCGCAGCGGCACGGAAAGTATCGCCCGCGGCTAACATTACCTTTTTGCCCTGACAGATGTACTGCGCCGCAAACTTGCCGATCGTCGTCGTTTTTCCTGTTCCGTTAACACCGACCATCAATATGACATGCGGCTTATGCTGATCCTCGATCCGCAAGCATCCGGCGACGGGCTGAAGGACACGCTCGACCTCCTCGGCGAGGATCTTTTTCACTTCCTGAGGGGGAATCCCCTTATCATAACGCCCCTTAGAGATCCGCTCCGTAATACGAGATGCCGTCTCGACGCCAAGGTCCGACTGCAGCAGCAAATCCTCGAATTCCTGCAGCGTTGCCTCGTCGAGCTTCTGCTGGGTAAACAGCCCCGTTATGCCATCTGAAATCCGCGAAGATGTTTTCGTCAGCCCGGACCTGAGACGGCTCAACCAACCCTGCTTGGCCTCACTTGCTTCACCGCCCGCAACACCTTCGGCGGACTCAATGTTGTTTACCGGCACAGGGGCGTTGTGATCCACCACCGCACGTTCCACGTCGTTATGCTCAGCAGCCGCGGTTTCGCTAGCGCCCCCCAATATACGCCCGAAAAATCCGCCCTTCTGACCCGATTGGCTCAACTGACCACCTCTGCTTGAAGTCTCCGACCATCATTGCCGGTGATGCGCGCGCGTAACAACCCGCCGGCCG
>JAUWFF010000042.1 GCA_030607105.1 Filomicrobium sp. | reverse complement strand
CCGTGTTCGGTCAGTTCGTCCGTGAATGCACGCTGGTCGAATTCGACAAAGCTCCCCTGGGCCGGCCCTGTTGGCTTCACGGCTGGATTAAGCAGGTGAGAGAACAGCGCCCCAACCTGGTCGTAATCGCAATCGACGATGTAAGGCGCGGCGTTGACGGAGCAGCCTGAGCCTTTGTCGAGAGTTATGATCGCGTGGCCGGCGGGTATATCCATGACCGCGGCGATGTTGGCTTCGGGCACGCCGAGATTGCGGTAGAACTCAACGGCTGTGCCAACAATGCGCGGTTTGACGACCTGGTCGTTGAGCCCGGAAAAGATATAGAGCCGGTCTGAGACCACATCAGCGATGGCGCCGATTCGACCTGCTTGTGAGAGTTCGCGGGCGCGGTCGGCCAGTTTCTTGGCATCCGGAACGCCATAGAGGGCCAGCGTATCAAGCATGCAGCCGCTGGCTGCCCGAGTCGCGCTCAGCACCTCCAAACCGGCGTCGGGAAAAATTCCAGAGAAGGCGCTTTCCGCACAGGCGTACGGACCGCCGGCGATGATGGCCGCACCAGTCACGATATCGGCATGAGCGAGTTGGAACTGGCCGGCCATGTAGGCGCCGGAAGACAGGCCGGAGACGGTGGTGCCGGTGAGCGTCGCACCCAGCGCGGGCAACGGATGCAACGGTGCCTGCGCGCGATCGGCCACGCCACCCGAGAAGGGTCCCCAGACGATCAACCAGTATGCCAACCCGCAGGCGAGAAAGAAGAGTAGCCAGCGCCGCCATGCAGCGATGAAAGGATTTCGTCTCATCGGAAATGCCATCGGCGGACAAGGCCCCTCAGATGCTCGGTCGGGCCGGACTGTAGGTGGTTATCCCGGCCGGCACCAGCGCCGATTGTCGGCTTGCCGCATCGCGGTTGTTTCAGTGCCGCAAGCGCACCGTAACGCGATCGACGCGGCCTTCGGCGTCAATGACCGAAAGCTGCGCGAAGCCGGGACCGCCCGGCCGCCAGAGTGTTTGGCGGCGATGCGGCTCAGAAGGGATTGGCTGACCATCCACCAGCCAGGTAAGCGGCAACGCCCCACCTTCGGCCTTGAGCGGCAGTAGGTCTTCGCCGCCCCCAGCAATCAGCTCCAGTTCGGAACGGTCCGGAGGAAATGCAATCGCCAGCGGATTTTGCTGGAACTTGCCTGAGGGCAGATCGGTGCCCGCTGCGCGGGAGAAGCGTTTGAGGTTTGGGGGAAGCTCGGAACCGCTGACGCGCAGCGTGCCTACCGGGGGCTTCGGCAACGGAGCTCGCCGCGCAGCCAAGCGGGCGAAGGCGTCGAATAAAATGGGAGCCGCCGCCGTTCTTCCAATTAACCCCGGGGTCGAGGCTCCATCGGGCCTCCCGACCCAGACGGCAACCGTGTAGCGGCCATCGTAGCCGACAGCAAAAGCGTCGCGGTGACCATACGAGGTGCCGGTCTTGTAGGCGATGCGGCCGCGCCGTGCGTTTTCCGGTGCCGGCGCATCCTTTAGTATATCGGTGATGTACCAGGCGGCGACCGGGGTCAGCAGTCGGCGACTGGTGTTGTTAGCGATCTCACCGCTGCGGAGCTTCTGTTCGGCGGCGCCCTTGTGATGAGTTAACCAAACGTAGCGACCGTCTTGCGCAAGGCTGGCATAGAGGCTCGTCAGATCGCGCAGGGTCAGGCCCATGCCGCCAAGCGCTACGGCGAGGCTTGGCCTGGCCGCCACGGGAAGCTCCGGCTTCAACCCGGTGCGACGCAGACGGCCTATGAAGAGACCGGGGCCAAGTCCATGCAGAACACGTACGGCCGGCACGTTGAGCGAAGCGCCGAGGGCTTCGCGAATGGTGACGGTCCCGCGGTAGGTGTCGTCGAAATTCTCCGGCCGGTAGGCGCCGAAGCGGGTCGGCCTATCCTCGATCAACGTTTCGGGATGGGCGAGCCCGCGCTCAAAACTCAAACCGTAGACAATCGGCTTCAGTGTGGACCCGGGTGAGCGGACGGCGCTTGTCATGTCGATCGCGCCAAAGCGATCGCCACTGAGATAATCCGGCGAACCGACATGGGCGATGATCTCGCCTGTGGTGTGGTCAACGGCCAGAAGGGCGGACGACATCCGCTCGCCCATGAGTTTGGTCCGCTCGGCCAGCAGGGCCTGCAGCACGGCTTGCTTGCCGCGGTCAATCGTCAAACGATGGATCGTGCGGTTGGAATGAGCCGCGACTTCTGTTTCAGCCAAGTGGGGGGCGAGCATTGGGAAACGCCGACGGCGGTGTGGGACGGACTCGGCGCGGGCACGCTCTGCTTCCGCGGGCTTGATGACGCCGGCGCCAACGGAGCGGGCGAGAACCCGATCACGGGCCCGGCGCGCGTTTTCAGCATACCGGTCAGGACGCCGCGTCTCTGGTGATTGGGGCAGCGCGACGAGAAGAGCGGACTGGGCCACCGATAATCGATTAGGCTCCTTGCCGAAATAGGCGAGTGAAGCTGCTCTGACGCCCTCGATGTTGCCACCAAAAGGGGCAAGGCGAAGGTAGAGGTCGAGAATCTCGATCTTGGTCAGCTGCCGCTCCAGCTGAACGGCGCGGAGAATTTGCGCAAGCTTACCAGCAAGCGTGCGATCGTGACGCTGATCGAGGAGCCGTGCGGCCTGCATAGTCAGCGTCGAGGCGCCCGAGACGATACGGCCGTTGCCGAGGAACTGCAGCACGGCACGTCCCAGCGCCTGCACATCGACACCTGAATGCTGCCAGTAGCGCCGATCCTCGAAGGCCAATAGCATGGCAAGATAACGCGGGTCGACGTCAGCGTGACTGACCGGCAGACGCCAGCGGCCCGGTTTGGTGGTAAATGCGCGCAGCAGGCGTTCATTGCGATCAAGGACGGTGACGGAAACCTCCGCTGCATCGCTAAGCGGTGGCGGCGGAATACTGGCAAGCGACCATTCGAACGCGCCCCACGCTGCAACAGGCACGATGGCCAGCAACAGGAGGATGACCGCAAGCCGGCGCGGACGCCGCGCCAGACCTGCCTGCATACTTTCATCCCGTATAGGCCGCTTGAAGATGCCTGGCATGTCGCAAAGGCCTCAGTTTTCCTGGACGGTTAAACGTCCGCTTGCCGTCCGAGCGTGGCGTTCGGGGATGTACATATCCTCGACGGTGGCGGCCGGGTGAACGAAGCTGCCCGGCGTCACAGCGCGCACCATGTAGGCGACCGTGACCGTCTGGCCGGACTTGGCATTGTTGCGATAGAGATCGAAGGCGGCAATGACGCGGTCGTCCCGGAACTCGGCATGCTCGGTGCCGACTTCGTTCTTGAGCCAACTCAAGCTCTTGAGATCACCGGAGGTGAACAGACGAGGGTTCTCCACTTCCAGCCCCGCCGGCAAGCGGTCAGCCACCAGGACACGGCCACCAGCATTCTCCGCAGTCACCTTGACGACAACGACGAAGCGTTGGTTTTGCCGTACGGTCGAGGTTCCGCCACTGGCACTTTCCATGTCGACCGCGGCGCCATCAAGCGTGTAGTAGGCGCGCTCGATTTTGAAGCCCTTGGCGACGGCGGGTTCCGGCGTCGTTGCGGCACCGACGACGGAGATGACGGCGGTGGTTTCCTCACCTGCTTCGTTGACGATGGTCAGCGGTGATGAGCTGACCTGTTGCGCGGTCATGGTTCGGGTCAGTGGCGCCTTGTGGGCCGCATCCCCAATGCGCAAGGACGATTTCTTGTTGGTGTCGCCCAGCGCTTTCACCGCCAGCAGGAGCCAGGCCTGTTCCTGGGTAGAAGTCATGGTGTCGGCGATCGCCGCATCCGCGACCTTGTCGGAGAGCCCCACAGTGGCGGCGGGCTTTATGCCGGTCTCGGCGGAAAGCGCCAGGAGCGCCGCACCATCGCGGAGCCAAGAGCCATAGTCCGTGCGGTAGGCCGGTGAGGGATCGCGCATCAGATCACCTGCCGCAGCCGACATAGCGGTTGCAGCGCGCTGGCGTTCCCCCATCAATCCAAGGGCGGCACCCAGTTGTGCCTTGGCGATCGGGGTGGAGAACCGATCAAGACGCGCGTCGACATAGTAGCGCAGTTCACCCATCGGTGCGCGGCCGTTGCGCGCCAGTACATACAGTGCATAGGCGCGATCACCGCCGCCCTTCTTGAAGTCCTGGGCGTAGGCGATGAAATTTGCCAGACGATCAAGGGCGGAGCTGAAACCGCGCTGGTCGACATTGTAGCCGGCCTCATTAGCGCGGGTGAGGAAGTCTGTGACATAGGCCGTCAGCCACATATTGGTCGACGATGGACCCCAGGCGCCGAACGCGCCTGAAGAATCCTGCATCTCGAAGACGCGGTCGATGGCATATTGCACTCGCTTTGCAACTTCCGGGGCCATCGAGATGCCGGTACGGTCGCCCACAGCCTTGGCGTAGACAAGCGGTAGCGCCTTACTCACGGTCTGCTCGGCACAGCCATAAGGATATCGATCAAGGCTGGCAATGATACCGGCGGCATCAAAGCGGGCGGCCGGTCCGACCGCAACACTGACTTCGCTGCGCTCGGGGATCAAGTCAGCGATAAGATCGGCTGATAGCTCAAGGCTGCCGCCGGGTTTGATGCTTGCGATGGTCGTGCGGCGTATGTCGCCGGCCGGGGCTTTGACATCAAGGGTCAGCTCACGGGTCACGGAGATGCCGGCGGGGCCGTCGATCGCGACAAGGTAGGTGTGCAGGCCGATGGTGTCGGGCTTCAACGTCGCGGATTCGCTGACGCGCTGTCCGGTGCGCAAAGCGACATCGCGGCTGGCGATACTCGCGTCCGCCGCGTTTTCGCTGCCACCGGTAACACTCAACTTATACGTGCCCTTCGGCCCTTCGACGTTATGAAGACTAAAACCGAGCCGTGCTTCATCACCTAGGGTTAAGAAACGCGGCGAGGCGATGGTCAGGGCGACCGCATCACGGACGATGACCTTGCCTGTTGCATGCCCGACCTTGCTTGGCGACCAAGCCACCGCCATCAGCCGGACTGTGCCGTTGAAGTCGGGAAGATTGAAAGCAACCGTCGCCTTGCCGTCCGGACCAACTTCGACAATTCCAGAAAACTCCGCAACCATTTCCTCGACGGGTGGTGCGCCTTGTGTGGCCATGCCCTGGTCGGCGTCACCGCCGGAGCGCAGCGAGCCGCGTTCAGCGCGCATGCCGTCGATCAAGCGGCCATAGAAATCACGGACCTCGGTTCCAAGCTTGGTCTGCGCGTTGAACCATCGCTCGGGAGCGGGAGACTTGAAGCCGGTCAGGTTGAGGATTCCGACATCAACGGCGGAGACGGTTACGCGAGCCGGTTCGCCGGGAGCGAGACCCTCAATGTCAACCGGGATCTCTAGGCGGGACCCTGATTTGACGTTGTCTGCTGCGCCGAGCCTGACTCGGAGTTCGCGTGCGGACTGGTCGAGGCCGAGCCAGGCGAGCCCGAGGGCGCGCTGCGGCATGCGGCGAACCGCCTGGTCCATGGGGCGATAGAGCATAACTGTCGCGTAGGCGCCGGCCCCCCAGTTGTCACCGACGGGGATTTCGATAGAGCCGCCACCATTTGGGATGTCGACTTCCCGCAAGACGTGCAACTTCGAGCCGAGCACGGCAACCACGGCGCGGCCACCGAGCCGGGTGGCGATGCGCAGCTTAGCTGTTTCGCCGGCAGCGTAGCTTTGTTTATCGAGGGCGACGTCAAGGACTTCGGGGCTGTCGGGCCTATCGGCGGAGGCAAACCAGCCGGCGCTAAAGGCGACCGATGTCGCCGGTCCAGCGGGTTCGTTGGTGGTCACTTCCAGCAGATAGCGGCCGTAATCGACCTTGGCGGCGATCCTCTCGGGATCGACGCCTGAGCCGCTGATTTCACCGTTGGCAATCTGGCGCGAGATGGTGACAGGTTCATAAGCCCAGCTACCATCGCGGCGATACCACTGCCAGCGGGTCTCCTGGCGCTTCAAGGTCCAACGCAGGCCGGCCGTCGTTTGCGGGCTTCCATCGGGACCGAGTTTGATAAACTGGAAGCTTGCCTCTTCACCTTCACCCAGGCGGTCGCCGTCAAATAGCGGCTTAATGCCGATGCGTGCGATACCGAGATCGACTGGCAATGTTGTTGCGCGCTCGATGGTGCGGCCTCCGGGTTCGGCAAGCCGGACGATGACGCGTGCTTCAAGCGGTTTTTGAGTCTTCGGCACTTTGGGTAGGCCGGCCTTGATGATGGCATGGCCCTTGTCGTCGGTGCGCGACAGGCCGGCGAGCTGTGCGCGGACCGGGGTGACCAGTTCGTCATATTGGCCAAACCGATAACCTGCGAAGCCCGGCGCTCCGGATACTGACGGGCGGACGATGATTTCGCCTTCAAGTGCTAGGTTTGCCGCCGGCGGCCCATAGAGGAATCGGCCGGTGGCCTCTATGATGCTCACTTCGCCGCGCTTGAAGCTTTCGGAGGCGGGAGTCAGCTCCATGTCGAGGCGTTCCGGCATGAAGTCCTCGACCAGGAATGCAGCCTGGCTAATGGCGGCCTTCTTAGGATCGACGTGAATTCTTGCGCGCCAGGTGCCGGTCATCGCGCCCGCGCTCAAGGTAACAAGCGTCGTGCGCCCACCCAGGCCCTGATCCTTAAGCCTGAGACGCCGGTGCTCGACGCCATCCGGGCGGGTGACAATCATCGTGACCGGAAGAGTCGAAGCCTTGCCGGCCGCGTCACGAACTAACGCGGTCAGGTTCACGTTTTCGCCCGGCCGATAGACGCCGCGCTCAGTATAGATATAGGCGTCGATCGGTCCTGACGGGTTGCGTCCCTTAACGCCCCGATCGGTGAGGTCGAAGGCGGCGGTCCTCAGATCGAGAAACGCATAGTCGGTGACGCCGTTCTGAGCAACGAGAATAGCCGGTTGCAGGCCGCCTTCGCCGCGCGCCAAGGCGCCGTCAAATCGTGCGTAGCCTTGAGCGTCGGTCTTGGTGGTGGCGAGGACTTCGTTGTTACGCGCGACCAGACGCACTTGCGTCCCGCCGACGGGTGCCGCGGTCTCCAGAGAGCGCACAAAAGCATGTACGGCGTCGTCGCCGGTCAGCGCGGTGAGGCCCAGGTCGGAGACGATGAACCACTGGGTGGCGATCTGATAGGCATTGTCGCCCGTGGGATTTGCGGGTTTTGCGGTCATGGCGTAGACGCCGGGCTTCAAGGTGCCAATGGCCTCGGCCACCGGAAAGGCTGTGGTCACTTCCGCGTTTAGCTTGAGCGCGACCTGCAGGGTGCCTTCAAAAACCTGCTCGCCACGACGCTGCTTGATTGATTCGAGCTCCCAGGTCGACAGCTGTCGGCTCAGCCCACCATCTTCCAGTGTGCCGGAAAGCGCACGGTCACCGATTCTGTAGACTTCGACTTTGACGCTGTCTGTGTTGACCGACACGATAGGAATGCCCTGCTGGCCGCGGCTGGGCAGTACGTAGGCGCGACCGCTGAAACGGACGGATGCCTTGCGGTCGGGGACATAGGCGGCGATGTCGACGGTTTTTTGGAGGGACTCGCCGATGGCCGAGGGCAGACCCGCACGCAGTTGCATCTCGTAGCGCTGGCCATGCGACAGCCCGCCGATACAAAGCCGCTTGCCTTCAACGGAGACGGACTGCGGATCCTTCCCGCCGATGGAGACAAAATCGGAGAAGTCAAGTTC
>JAUWFF010000057.1 GCA_030607105.1 Filomicrobium sp. | reverse complement strand
GGTTGGATACAGAACCAACTCGCCGCCGGCATCGCCTTGCCGTTCCCGAACACCTCTCAACTCAAAGAGCCGCAAACCAAGCGCGCGCTCTTCCGGTGTGATGCGTCCCTTGTTCCACACGACGCCCTCATCATTGACGGCGAACGCTCGTATCAATTTCCCATCTTTCACCCGAGCCCACGCGAAAAAATCAATGAGTGGAAACGTGAAGAAATACTGCACGTCGGGAAAATGCTGGCCAAGCGACAGCATCAAGGGCGTGAGTTTATCGACAAAGACCGGCCCGACCGGGTGCGGCAGCGGCAACCCGACAACGAAACTCCAGCCGGAAACGGGTGGGGTCAGATAGATGTACGAAGCCCCGAGTGCATCATCGTAGATGGTGCCAATTCCGGAGTTCCAGTTCGCCGCTGCCCGGTTTTCCAGTCCAAGCAAATCCGCCAGCGCCCGAGTATCCTCAGTTTGAACGGCCAGCCAAGCCATCTTGTAGCCAAACGGCTTTGGCTCGTCGGGCGCAACATCAACCGCAAAGTGTTCAACCCGTGCGCCGCGAAGCACCAGTTGCAATGTCAGACTAACGGCCAACAACAGCACAGCGGCCAAAACGACAATCATCGTCATGCCGACCCTCTTCATCACCATTTTCTGCTCTTAGTTGAGTCCGCGTGCCTCCGGCAACACAGCAGCATCGGGATCTGGGGATAAATGCGTATGTGAGGTACATTTTGGTCAATACCAAGAATCGCTGATATCCGCTGACAAGCACGTTGGCGCTCAGGCGCGTCGCCACCGGGAAATCGCAAAAAAGACGAGGCCAGCCCCACTCTTAACTCGGCAGCGGGGTTGCACCGACCCAGAGACTGGACTGACCTCCATCGAGTGGCGCCATTGAGAGGGCAAAAAGGCAGCTCCACTCGAAAAACTGAATTGCCGCAAACGCACAAAAAACTTTCGCATGCGGCCCTTTCACCACGCACTTTTTAACCGTTGTGCATGACGCCTTTGCGACAAACACCGAATCGCACTTTGACAAGGCCCCGCCTGTTAATAAATCGAATAAAAAAACAGAAAGAAGCGCGAACTCAACCGTTGTGTGATCACGACACCAATAATCCGTGGTAACCGTAGCACACAAACGTATCCTGGCATTCGCGGATTCTCAAACAGGTTCTGATTTGCCTACTTCTTGCTCGGCGCAACTCCCCGCGACAGTGCGTGAAATAGGAGATCAAGACACAGTATCGCAATCCGGATCCGTGCCTGATGCGGGCCGTCCGCGCCAACCGGCCGGCGAAGCCGACGTCATCGACTTCGAAATCAAGGGCCAGGAAATACAATACATCGAAATCGAACTCGGTCCTGGTGAAAGCACGGTCGCTGAAGCCGAAGCGATGATGTTCAAAGATGTGCCCATACAGATGGATACCATTTTCGGTGACGGCTCAAAGCAGCAAAGCGGGATACTGGGCTCGCTAATGGGTACCGGCAAACGCCTTCTTACTGGCGAAGGCTTGTTCATGACGGTTTTACCCATCACGGTCGGGGCAAGACTCGCGTCGAACTTGCCTCGCCAACTCCAGGAACCGTGATCCCATTCCACCTTGCCGATCTTGGCTGCTCGCTCATTTTTCAGAAAGATGCATTTCTCTGCGCCATAAAAGACGGGAGTGTTGGCCTGCACTTTCAAAAGCGCATCATGACTGGCCTCTTCAAAGGCGAAGGCGTTATAATGAATAGATCTGAAGGCGATGGCTTTGCATTCATTCATGTCGGCGGCACCATCGTCCGGTCGAATTGGCTTACGGCGAGGAACTGGACGTTGATACCCGCTGCGTCGCGGCAATAGCTCAACGATTGATTTTGAAACTGTCAGGGCTGGTTCCGCGAAGTCTATGATCTTTGGCGCTGAAGGCGTCTTGTTCACGAATCTGCACGGTCCAGGAAAAGTAATGCTACAATCGCTACCGTTTTCTCGCTTGGCCAGCCGCATTCTGGCCAATGCCAGACCCGCTGGGGGAGCCGGTGAAGGCTCCATGCTGAGGCTGGTGGACGATATGTTTCATGGCGACAATTGGTCAAGCCGCAAAACACAAAAGACCAAAGCAGTGCTTTGGTCTCGTGAGTGGGGGAGCTCCAGGAAAGAAGAGCAGTTTGAAAACAGGCCGCCGGTTTTCCCAACGGCCCGTTTTGGCCCGAAGCCTTATGGAAGCGCGATGCTTGCCGAGAAGACGAACCGCTCGTCGCACAGTCCTTTGTCGGCACAAAAGTCAGCCCCGTTGGAATCTGTGTCCCAATAGCGGAAATCGAAGGTGAATTTCTCAACCGCGAGTGCCAACCCAACGTTCCAGTACACATAGTCGAGAGAGCTGTCGTCCTCGAAGTAGTAGGCACCAACAAGCCCATCGATCGTCGGCGTGACGCCCCGGATGCTCTGGAATTCATAGCCAACGGTCATTTCAGGCGTCCATGCTTGTCCAGATTCCGCGAACTGATCCGGAGAATAGTAGACTGCACCACCAAGGCTAACACCGCGGATCGAATAGCTGGCACCACCCTTGATTTCAAGGTAGTCGAGATCGGCACCGGCTAGATCCTGAGCACCAGGATACAGATAGCCAATCACACCGAGATCAAATTCAACCGGGCCAAGCTTTGGCTTGATACCGCCGTAGACATCGACCTCGACGGTCGCGTCACCACTGCCTGGCGGGTTTGACCCCCCTTCCACGAAATCAACCCCAGAGGCCCACACGCCAGTGTAGAACATGCCATACGAGAAATCGACGCCGCCCTGGACGGTTGGATCCTCCAGCGTCTGTGAGATGCCGCGGAATACGTAGTCGGACGTTCCGCCAATATTGACCGACCACTCGAATTTTCGCCCGCTCTCTACGACGGGCGCATCTTTCACACTGCCGACTGTCTCGCGTTTAAACCAGTCACCCGCGACAGCTGGAGTAGCAACGATGGCACCAGCGACAGCCATCGCCACAATAGAGCTCATGAGTCCAATTTTTGTTTGCATAATATGCATACCCCCAGTTTCAAAGCAGGTGCGAAAGCCTCAATCGCTGCGCGGGAGCACCCGTCAGGATGAGCTAACTACGATCCCACCGTTAAATTTAGGAGACTGCATTCGTGAGTGATTCGGCAATGTCTATGAGCACATCTCGCGCTCTTGCAAATGCATTTGTAGTAAGCGCGCAACAATTGCGGAGGCCTGAACAACTAATGCACAAACTGCATTCAATCTAATCTTGCAGAACTCGTGTAAAATGACTCAAAAAACAATCGATACGGCTAAAAAATAGTCAAAATCTTTATACGCGTCATCTGGCTCGCAAGCTAATTTGATCTGGTCCTATTGAGCCACCACCTCGTTATAGTCCGCCAAGCACGCGGATCGCAGGTAGCGGAATCATGACACGCCGAGCAATGCCCCCTCTCAAGACGGCCCTGATCACCGGTGGTGCACGCCGCATCGGCCGCGCAATCACGCTGGCGCTTGCCTCCGAAGGGTGGCAGGTGGCAATCCATCACAACTCGTCTGGCGAGGAGGCTCAGCAGCTCGCTGATAAGATTCGCGAAACCGGAGGCCGCGCTTGTGTATTGCAAGGCGACATCTCCAAGATTGATGACGTCAACGGTCTCATCGGCAGGTGCGCCGAAATGCTCGGAACAACGACGTGCCTAGTCAACAATGCGTCCACGTTTCTCGACGACAGCCCTGAGAATCTCAAACCAGAAATTTGGGACAGACACATTAACACCAACTTACGCGCGCCCATCTTCCTCGCCACGTCGTTCGCCCGCCAGCTCCCCAAAGACACTCAAGGCAACATCATCAACATCATTGACCAACGCGTACTGAAGCCTTCCCCAGAGTTCTTTTCCTACACCGTTTCCAAGGCTGCCCTATGGAGTGCAACCCGCACACTGGCGCAGGCGCTGGCGCCACGTATTCGCGTCAATGCGGTCTCACCTGGCCCCGTTCTACAGAGCATCCACCAAAGCAAGGAAGATTTTGATAAAGAGGTCGCCGGCACGTTGTTGAAACGCGCTTGCCCGCCAGAAGAAATCGCAGAAGCCGTCCTCTTCATTCTGTCATCGCCATCAAAGACGGGGCAGATGATCACACTCGACAGCGGCCAACACCTGGCCTAGCCGCTCGAACCGGAAACGCCAGCAGATTGCGGGCTGGTCCGGCGTGAATACCCGGTCTGCTCATTGAGACACCGGGCATTCCGCCACATTTCTTCCCCAGCCTGCCCCAACTCATGCCCCATTGATCCATCAATGGTTTAGACGGACGGGGGCGAATCGTCCGGCACGTGTAAACCAACCGTTAAACTTAACGAATTATGACAACTAAAG
Organism: Filomicrobium sp.; assembly: GCA_030607105.1. Taxonomy (GTDB): domain Bacteria; phylum Pseudomonadota; class Alphaproteobacteria; order Rhizobiales; family Hyphomicrobiaceae; genus Filomicrobium. The sequence continues at coordinate 2,603 of JAUWFF010000057.1, read as the reverse complement.
GTGCGACGATTGCCCTTAACACCCGCGTTGTCAGTTTCCGCCTGAAGGTGCCACATGCTGAGCCGATCTGCAGTCTACATTCTCGCTGCCGCTACCGCGGCATTGTGCTCGCCAGCCTTCGCCGCCTCGCTGCCGGCGATCAAAACAACGGCCTCCAACCAGGTTCCCGCCTGTACGACGCCGGGCCGCCTGGGCAGTTTTCTCAAGTCCCGCCATCCATCGCTGAACAAGCGCTTCGATGATATTGCCATGTACTACATGCGCCACGGCGAGGACCTCGGAATTCGCTGGGACATGGCGTTCTACCAAATGGTCGTTGAGACGAATACGCTGCGTTACACCGGCGATGTAGATGCCGACCAGAACAACTTCGCCGGCCTCGGCGCAACTGGAGGCGGCGTCAAAGGCGAGCGCTTCAGGTCTGTCTCTGACGGAGTTCGCGCGCACCTTGAGCACGTTCTTATGTACACCGGCACCTACATCGATAATCCAGTCGCCGAGCGGACGCGCAAGGTTCAGGAATGGAAGATTCTTGTTCCCTTCCGGCGCTCTATACGTGGCCCCATCACATTCACGCATCTCGGCCGCAAATGGGCCCCCTTCGACCGCGGTTACTCGGATGATATCAAGGCGATCTCCGACGCATTCCTTCGGTCCTTCTGCAATTCGCCCGACCCGCGCCCGGAGCTTGTTGCTCTGGCTCGCGGCAATCGCGCCAGCGACGTAGCCAACAAACAAGCATCAAAATCGGCGCCGACCATCGAAGTCGTCCAAAAGCCAAAGTTGGACACCTCGGAGCAACGTTCGGCCCTCGGCGCGGGCTCTCTGATCGGGCTATCACAGTCTGCCAAGACCGCACAGGAAATGGCCGACCGCAAGACGCCGACAGTAATAAACGCCGTCGATGACCAGAAGCAAGACGCCAAAACCATCAAAACCGCGATGGCCGGCAGCCAGGCTAAAGAGCTCAAACCGGTAGCGGGCAAGTGCCGAGTCTGGACCGCAAGTTACGGCGGCGCCAAGGCAATCATTATCAAAGCAACCGGCAAAGGCATGACCAACTTCACCGTTCTTGATGTTCATGCGGGCAAGGAGAAGCGCGAGGCGAACGCATACATCGCTGCCTACGCCAAGGGCGGCACGACGATTGGCGAGTTCGCAAGCCCGGCCGCGGCCCTGGACAAGGCCTTCGAGCTTTGCCCTGAGAAGTAGACCGCTCGCTGGTCTGTTTAAGAGTTTTGAATTGCGCGGTCACGAACAGTCGGCCGCGCAATTCTCGTTAAGGGCTCTCGCCTAGCGCCCATTCAATCCAAGCGGAACATTTTTCGTTTGCGAAGACCTCGGATTTGGCCAATATCATCGTCGGCGTTGCTCCGCATATCCCGGCTCAAAGCCAATGGGAAAGCCCTTTCAAGCGGTCTTTGTCGCATCAAGAAGAAGCTGCCCTTGAGTGTGGTGGAAGCAGCTGCCGGGCCCATTCATAAACGAGGTTCCTGACCAGATGTATGGCGAAGGACCGCAAGGACCGCTACAATGGATTTTCGATCCCGCGCCATCGGGCGCATCCCAAAATTGAGCCGCATTACGCGGCCTGAAGACCTCGATGAGATTGAGTTCGTTGACGGTTTGGCTGAGGTCGAGGTGCCTGTTGAGTTGCTTGAAACTGTCCCCCTTAAGCACGCCGAACGCCTGAATAGCCCAAGATTGGATCGGGTTGTGCAGTCTATCAGGAGCGAAGGGTATTCGAGCCTGGAACCAATCGTCTGTCGCGTAGGAGCTTTGGGCAACTGGGTCGTGATCGACGGCGGACATCGCATAACTGCTGCAAAACGGGTGTCTCAGGAATTCTTCACCAATCTGTTCGGCGGCAAGGTCGGCGATCTAACATTCATTCTTTTCCAGACGCCGATGAGCTATTCCAAACTGCGACCCAAAATCGACATCGAGAGCGACGGCCCCGACCGCGACCACCGCGTGAAGCAGCCCTCTCGCAAGAAACGCAAGCGTCTCAAGCGCAAGAAGTAACTCCGTCAGCTCAGTCTAGCCGGGCGCCTGCCATGGGCCGCCTTGCGCGGCTATGGTGCTATGCCGCCTGTATGAGATCCGCCGCAGCCGCCGCAACTCCCTCCGACCGAATAGATTAATTCATGGACACAGCCATGACTTGAATCGGCTTTGCTCGCAGCTCGCGTAGCGCCGCCTCCAGGCGGGCCACACTAAGCCTATTGAGCGGAACCAGCGTCGGGCGCCCCCAACGCAGTCCCTCATGAGTTGTGCCGGCACCACCATGGTGGATTATGGCGCTGCACTTGTGAAACAGCGAGTCATGCGGGCCGCTGTCGACAACATGGATATCCTCACTGAATGCCGCAGCAGACAGTGCGCCCCAACCTTTCGCAATCACCGCGCGCGTCCCCGTTTCACGAAGAGACTCCAGAACAACCGACACGGTTCGATCGGCATCACCTGACCGCATTCTGACGAAACCAACATACACCGGTGGCGTCCCTCTTTCGAAGGAGCCTGCAACTTCCTCTGACGGCAAGAAGGCCGCGTTTTGGGGAAGAAAACAATACCCGTTGCTTGATCATCATCGCCCAGAC
>JAUWFF010000133.1 GCA_030607105.1 Filomicrobium sp. | reverse complement strand
CTTCGGACTGGGCGGCCTGCAGGTCGTCCTTTCCAGCATTGTCATCGGCCTCATCGCATACGCATTCGGCAACTCGGCGCAGGCCGCAATGGTGATCGGCTCCTGTCTTGCCCTTTCTTCGACGGCGATTGTGATGCAGCTGCTGATCGAGACCAAGCGGCTCACCACACTGACAGGACGGGTCAGCTTCTCAATCCTGCTGTTCCAGGACCTCGCCGTGGTCCCGATTCTATTCCTTACAGGCGTCTTGGGCGAGACCGGCGGCAATGGCATGGCGGCGGGCTTGATCTTGGCACTCGGTAAGGCCGCTGCGGTGATCTGTGTAATCTTTCTTATTGGACGTCTCGTCGTGCGGCCGCTCTTCCGTTTCGTTGGTACGACCAAGAGCCGCGAGCTGTTCATGGCGATGGTGCTCCTCGCCATCATCGGAACCGCCGTCATTACCGAGGGCGCCGGTCTATCGTTGGCCCTTGGCGCCTTTCTGGCTGGCCTGCTGCTGGCGGAGACCGAATACCGTCATCAAATCGAGGTCGACGTCGAGCCCTTCAAAGGCCTGCTGCTGGGGCTCTTCTTCATGTCGATCGGCCTCAGCCTGGACCTCACCGCGGTCTGGCAAGATCCGCTGCGCATCATCGTCTCGGTGATCGGACTTCTGGTAATCAAGTCGTCCATCATTTACACCCTGGCCCGCGCCTTCGGCGTAGCCCGGCCGATCGCCGCCGAGAGTGCATTGCTGCTCGGCCAGGGCGGCGAATTCGCATTCATTGTGCTGGCGCTTGCGCTGTCGCTGAGCGTCGTTGCACGAGACGTCGCGCACTTCATACTGCTGGTCACAATCGTTTCTATGTTGATCACTCCGGTGCTGTCGCGCCTTGCGCGGAGGGTGGGCGCCTATCTCACACCGCCGCCAAGCATCGACTCCGCTGCGACGGGTTTAGCGCCACCTGAGGTATCCGACGATCTTCTGGTGAACCACGTGATTGTCGCCGGCTACGGTCGGGTCGGCCAGATGCTGGGCTCTCTTCTAGAATCCCAGCACATCGCTCATGTCGCCCTCGATCTGGATGTCGCCACCGCTGCGCGGTTCCGCAACCAGGACCGTCCAGTCTATTACGGCGACGCCTCGCAAACGGACATTCTGCAACGGCTTGGCATAAACAACGCGGCCTCCTTCGTCGTCACAATGGACGACCGCAACGCCGCGGAGCAAATTGTCGCCGCCGTTCGGGCGGCCTATCCCTCAATGCCTATCATCGCCAGGGCCCGGGACCGCGAACATGGATTGAAGCTCATGGAAAAAGGCGCCACCTCTGTGGTTCCCGAAACCATCGAGGCGAGCTTGGACTTGGCTGAAGTCGTCTTCTTGAATGTCGGTATCGGCGCCGAAGCCTCGCGCCAAATCGTCGCCGACCGTCGCCAAATCGAACGCACCGCCCTGTCGTCATAGAGCGGGTCTCACTAACCAATCCGCATCAGGCCTTCCTGCGCGCTGGAGGCCACAAGCTTCCCATCCTCGGTGAAAATCTGACCTCGACAGAAACCTCGCGCGCCCGAACTGCTTGGACTGTCGAGGGAATAAAGCAGCCACTGATCGGCCCGGAACGGCCGGTGAAACCACAGCGCATGATCGAGGCTGGCCAACCGCACATCCGGATCCGAGAGAAGTTTCCCATGCGCCACCAGCGCCGTTTCCAGCAACGCGAAGTCTGACGCGTAGGCCAGCAGGCCGACGTGGACCTCGAGCTTGTCGGGCAAAACGTCAGCGGCCTTGAACCAGATATGCTGCACTGGCTTCCGCCGCCGGCGATCCATATAACGAGAGATGTCCACCGGCCGGAAATCGATCGAATGAAACCGTTTCCAGAATCGCTGCATGGATTGCGGCAGGTTCGCGAATTTACCTCTAAAAAGTTCATGCCCGCTCTTCAATTCGCTGGGCGACGGCACATCCGGCATGACGGCGCCATGGTCGAGTCCCTCCTCGCTTCTGTGAAACGACGCCACCATCACGAAAATCACCTTGCCATGCTGAATGGCCTTGACCCGCCGCGTTGAAAAACTGCCGCCATCGCGCAAGTTCTCAACCTCGTAGATAATTGGCCGACCAAGGTCGCCGGACAGAATGAAGTATCCATGCAGGGAATGCACCGAGCGTTCCGGCGCAACACTACGCAGCCCTGCCACAAGTGCTTGCGCCAGAACCTGCCCGCCGAAAACCCGCCGGAACCCGACAGAACCGCTCTGTCCGCGAAAAAGGGTCTCCTCGATTCGCTCGATGTCGAGCAACGCGACGAGCCTGGATACCGCGTTCTTGGGGTCTTCGCTCATAGTGTGCGCTCTCCTGAACTCTCAATATAATTGCATCATTTGACGCATCCGCTTTGCTTGGACTTTACGAACCCCCAACCGCGTCGCAAAGTCACCCGACCGAGAAACCATCGGCCAGAAGACATGACCAAACGCTTCGACATTCTGATTTCCGGCGCCAGCTACACCGGTGCGGCTCTTGCTATGGCGCTTGCCAAGGGTCTTGATGGGTCGATGTCCATTGGAGTCATCGACAAGGCGCCCGACGGCTACAGGCCGGCTCAAAGCCCGCGCGCCTTTGCCATTTCGGCGGCCTCGCGCCATCTGTTGGAGTATATTGACGTCTGGCCCGCCATCGAGCCCGAAGCCCAGCCGGTGAGCGAAATCGAGATCACTGACTCGGCTCTAGAAGCCGCAATACGGCCGATCCTCCTGACCTACGAAAACTCGCTCGAAGACAACGAACCAGCCTCCCATATCGTTCCAGACGCCGCTATCGCGAATGCACTACGCTGTAAGCTAGAGGTCTCCGATCTGGGCTTCATCACGGGAACGGAGGTCCGGGAATTCGGCGCTGGTCCGGCCGGCGCATCGGTGACCTGCTCAAGCGGACAGCAACTTGAGGCGGACCTCGTCGTCGCGGCGGAAGGCCGTGTGTCCCGCATTCGTGAGCAGGCAGGAATAAAAACCATAGGCTGGGACTACCACCAATCTGGTATTTGCACGACCGCCGCTCACTCCAAGCCGCACCATGGAAAAGCCGTGCAGCACTTTCTGCCGTCCGGCCCTTTTGCGATCCTGCCGCTGCCGGGTGATCGCAGCTGCATCACTTGGTCGGAAAAGACAAACGAAGCGCGCCGCATCATGGCGCTCGGTGATGCCGCTTTCCTGCGCGAGGTTGAAACCCGCTTCGCTGGTCAACTTGGCGACATCACCATCTTTGCGAAACCCGCTTCCTGGCCGCTCAACCTGCGCCTGGCGCGGAAATTCATCGGACCGCGGCTGGCCTTAGTTGGAGACACCGCTCACGGCGTCCACCCCATTGCAGGCCAGGGGCTCAATTTGGGAATGCGCGACGTTGCGGCACTGGCCGAGATCATTGTCGAGTATGTCCGCATCGGGCTACCTGCCTCCGATCCCGACGGCCTCATGCGTTACGAGCGGTGGAGGCGCTTCGATTCCACGCTCTCCAGCGCCGCTTTCGACGGCCTCAACCGGCTCTTTTCCAACGACAACCCAGTTCTGCGCTCAATTCGCGACGCAGGTCTTGGGCTGATCGACCGTCTCCCTAGAGCCAAATCGCTCCTTGTAAAGGAAGCCGCCGGTCTGACGGGTGACGTACCGCGCCTGCTACGCGGCGAAATTCTCTAAAGCCGGTTGCCTTAGACCAGCCATGGGGTCTGCTCACTCGCCCGCGTCATCATTGCCGGAGGGGTCTTCTAGCTGCGCGATCTCGAATTGTAGAGGCCACGCTATAACCACCCTCGCCCCCTCGATGTCGACGTCAGGCACGTACTCGAATTTGAACGGCACGAGTTCCCGTTTGCCCCCATCTGACAAAACGACCTCAAGAAGGTCGCCAGCTCCATAGTTGACCACATTGGCGATCTTGCCGAACGGCACCCCCGCCTCGTCAACCGCTTCAAGGCCCATGAGATCGACGTGGTAGAACTCCCCCTCTTCGACCCCCGGAAGACGCTCCCGATCGACCCACAGCTCGGCGCCCTTGAGCGCTTCCGCTGCCGTACGGTCCTCCACGCCCCAAACGCCAACAATCATACCCTTCGAAGTCGCCCGCCTGACCTCCAGCTCCAGGGGCCGCCCACCACCTGCATCGGTGAGCGCGCCATATCGAGAGATATCCGCCGGTTCATCGGTGAACGTCTTGACCAGTACATCACCGCACACCCCATGAGCCGCTACGATACACCCCAGTAGAACACGCTCTGGCCGGCTCATCGGCCCCTACCATGGATATGCTTCACCGTCTCCATCACGCTACCGTCCTCTGCCCGCATCAAGTCCACTCAATGCGGACCTCGACACCATCCGCCGTGACAATCATATCTCCCAGCCCGCCACCGCCTCAAGGCGCAAACCTCTGTGGCAACGGACCAATGAAGTGAAAACGCGCCTCCACTTATTCTCCAGCGACCTCGAACGTTCCGCCCCAACAAACCACCTGTCTTTCCAACTTCCCCCGAATATCGACCATTGCCCACGCAAAGACCGGTCACCAAAGAGCCACCCGGCGGAAACCGCAATTTCAAAACCACCCGATCACGACCAACCCCGCCGCCATCTATGATAACGAACTAGAAAAAGTTTCCAAATTTCAATTCCCGGTCCATCCTACTGAATGCGTCTCTGGCTTTCATCAAATCGAAAGCGTTCTCCACTTCATCACCTTCGAAACGCGGAGCACGGGCCATGCCGCTCCAATCCTACTCGCGGTCAACCAATTTCGAAAACTCCAGAGTTTAAAATTGAAACAATCCAACCGCAGGTTTCAAAGGTCAAAACAATTTAAGAACCTGCATATATAGAAATTCACACCAACTCCGCCTGACAGTGAATCGCAGCGTCCGGATTGCCGAATCAAGGAAATACCGAAAGCACACGTTATCGCTCTTCAAAAACGAATCTCCGTCTGAAACTCAATTAAGCCAATACAAAAACCGTTGCTCGAAGCAAAACGGGATGCAAAACGGCAACAATTGTAGCTACCTACATATCGATAATCCATTTTTCGTATTTATTCTCCCTAGACGTTTCCAAAAAATTGGCTAAATAACACAACCACCCACCGCATGCTTCTGACAGGGCTTTATACCAATGCATTCCGACCAGTCCCGAAGAGGCCGCCCCCGCGGGTGGGGAATCGACGACAGCAGTCGGCTCCGGG
>JAUWFF010000036.1 GCA_030607105.1 Filomicrobium sp. | reverse complement strand
AGAGTAATTGCGGTCGGAGAGGGCGCCTTTCGGAGCGGTCTCGAAGGTTCCTGCAGGGATTTCGTCATTCAGGCTGGCGACCCGTGTGCCGCTCGATGAGCTGTTGCCGCCCGAAAGACCGAGGCCCGCCGATGGGTCGATCTGCGAGATCGATGGCGTGCTAGAGCCGCCGTCCACGAAGCCCGTCGACAAGGTGCTCGGGCCCGTGCTGCATGCAGCAAGTAGGCAGCCCGTCACGACTGCTGCCAAGGCAACGCGGTACATACGCAAAACTCCCAGAACCAAACGCGCAATCTCCGCCAGAACCATTACAGCAACCCTTTAACGCCGCGTTAACGCTAACGCAGTGCAAATCCTTTTTTTCCTTATCGGATTTAAACTGCTAGTCTCTAAGATTAGGAATTGCACTCCAATCCCGTAGCTCCGACCGGCTCCATTATTGCCATTTATCCGTAAAAGCCGGGAAATTCTCCCGACCAGCGAAATATTTTCTCGGTGTCGTCTCACACGGTATTAGGAACCGTCTTAGCTCCACCTATTTCGCGAAAAAAACATGACGCCAGTTGGGCGGCGTCTGGGCAAAACGCGGGCGGTATACAATCGCCGATTCCAGGCAGTAGGCAAAAAGAGGATCGCGTTGACGTGTCTGGACGTGGTCCATCACACACACGTAAAATTAAAAGCTGACTTATCCGGCCAAAATCTGATGAGGGTAGATGCCTTCATGCCGTACTTGGCGTAATAAGCAGACTCGCTGTGTAATGCTTCAACAATTGGCTACGCGATCGAGCTCTTCGCTCAACTTGATCCGCGGGAAATCAGTGGAGGGACGTCCCCGTGCCACGTGAAGTACTGAAGAACCTTGAACGGGCAACCTGCAATATGTCCGTACCGGTGATGGTGGCCCTGCTCGGCCGCATCCACAGCAGGCTACAGGAAACCGACGAGCTTGAAGATGCTGCTGAACACGTCCGAGAAGCTCTTTCACTGCTGTTTGAGATGCATGAGCGTCATTTCATCGATGAGAATGGAAGACCAAACTGACGTCGCAGTACTTTCTTGCTCGCACGCACACGAAATGCCCTGCGATCCGGAGCTCAGCCCCCGGGGGAGGCAAGTCAGGAGCAGATGGCGACATTTGTTAATGCGGCGCTTCAATTGTTGTTAGTGGCTTCCGATTAACCTCTTTCGGATACCGGCACCGTGCGATGTCGCGGTCTGCTCGGTAAGTGTACCTAGGATCCTTTCCGTGAGCTCTAGTCCAACTGGAATATGGCAGTAGAACGTCAAAGCGACGGCGGCGGCGTGATACCTGCATCGTCGTCTGATAGAGATCGTGAACCCGTGGACAGATTGCGGGAGGCTGTGGGGCTGGACTTGGTCGGCGTGCTGTCGGCGTTTGAGGAAAGCGCCTACGTTTGGGACCTGATCAGTGACACGCTGCAATGGGAGCCAAATGCCGCCTCCGTCCTTGGCGTGGACAACCTGAACGAGATCGCCAGCGGCAAAGCCTTTGAGGCACACATCGTCCCCGAGCATCTGCCACGCCGAACAGCTGCGATCTCCGCTGAAACTGCCTGCGCGTCTGACCGCGGCGTGCCCTATCGGGTTCAGTACCGCTTCAGGCCGACCACCGCTCAGAGCAACGCTTCGATCTGGCTGGAGGACCAAGGCCGCTGCTGGCCCGGCGCCGATGGACGCCCCGCCCGCGTGTGGGGAGCAGTTCGCGTCGTTGACGAAGCATTCATGGCGGAACAGGCGGCGCATTGCAGCGCTCATCGCGATGAACTGGCCAGTCAGTTGAACCGCTCGCAACTTCCGCAAGCAGTTACCGCGGTACTAGGGCACGCCCAGCGCCGTTTGACATCGAGCGGGTTCCTGATGATTTCCGTTAACAACCTGTCCGCCATCAACGAAATCTTTGGTTTCGAGATTGGCGATGAGGTCCTTGCTGCAACGGCGAACATCATCAAGGGCAAGCTGAAAAGCGGCGATGTTCTGGGACGCTATTCGTCCAACAAATTCGGTGTCGTCCTCAGCGAGAGCGGCGCCGACGCAATGCGTAGCGCCGCCGAGCGGTTCATGAAAGCGGTCCGCGAGGAGCCGATCCAGACATCGGCATGCCAGCTGCCGGCTTCAATCTCTGTTGGTGGCGTTATGCTGCCTGACCAGGCCGCAACGGTGCAGCAGGCCTTCCGCCGCTCCCTGATCGCACACAGCACAGCAAAGACGCGCCGTACCGACAGCTTCGTCAGCTTTGAAACAAACAACGCGCAGGAGTCGGTACGCCAGCGCCGCATCACCATCGCCGACGACTTCATGTCCGCTCTTGAAGCCAACCGCATGTGTCTGGTCTTGCAGCCGATCATCAATGCCAAGTCGCGGCGCGCCGAACTGTTCGAATGCCTGCTGCGGATGAAAAAGACGGACGGAACTCTGGCGTCAGCCGATGAGTTCATACCCTTTGCCGAGCAATTCGGGCTCCTGCGCCATATCGACAGGCGCACTCTCAGACTTGCGGTTGGGCTGCTGCGGAAGCACCCTCGGCTTTCACTGTCGGTTAACGTATCGAGCATTACCGCCAGCGATCAGGAATGGTTGGCGACCCTGCAGGAGCTGACCGCCTGCGAACGCGCGGTCACGGAAAGGCTCGTGCTGGAGATTACCGAGACCAACGTCATTGATGACATTGATCAGGCCGCAGCGTTCGTCGACGCATTGCGCGAGATGGGGTGTCGCGTCGCAATCGATGATTTTGGCGCCGGCTACACGTCGTTTAAGAACCTAAAGCACCTGCCGGTCGATCTTGTGAAGATCGATGGATCGTTCGTTAAGAACCTCGCTAAGGACGCTTCCGACCGGATCTTCATCAAAACGATGGTGGAATTGGCTAAAACCTTCGGTATGGAGACCGTAGCCGAATGGGTCGGCGATGAAAAAACCGCCCACATTCTCACCCGCATGGGAGTTACCTACCTGCAAGGCTTCTATTTCGGCAAGCCTACCCCTGTCGACGAGTTGCTAGCCATTCCGACATGAGATGAGGATTGGTCGCGCGGCTTTTAGCGGTCTTGCTGGAGAAAGACGGCTCAAGCGTTTTAGTCAGTCCTTGTCCTGCGCCAGCCGCTCGATCTTTTGCTGCATCGCGGCGAGTTGTGACTTGAGCTCATCAATCTCATTGCGCGCGGGTGGCTGCGCTTCGCCGATCGTGTCATCCGTTGCGCCTTCGCTCTCCTTGCCCGCGACTTCTGAAGGCGAATTTGGGAAGGGGCTCCACATGGACATAGCCTGCTCGAAGATCGCCATATTGCGGCGCGCGTGCTCCTGATACGCCTCGAACGGAGTCGAATGTGAACCAAAGGCCGTCGAAATCTGGTCGCGAAAACGCTCCTGTTCGCGGGCCAAAGTTTCCATGCTGAACTGCAAGTAGGTTGGAACCATTCGCGAGATGCTATCGCCATAGAGGCGGATGAGCTGCCGCAGAAACGGCACCGGCAGCAATGTCTGCCCCTTGCTCTCCTGGTCAACGATGATCTGAGTCAGCACGGAGTGCGTCAGATCATCACCGCTCTTGGCATCGTATACAACGAAGTCGCGATCCGAGCGGACCATCTCAGCGAGATCGTCCAGTGTCACGTAGGTGCTCGTCTCAGTGTTGTAGAGACGTCGGTTAGCATACTTTTTGATGACGACGGCTTCGCGCTTTTCGTTCCGCGCTTCCGGCTTGTTCAGCATCTCCAGCTCAGCTCACTTCCAACTGTTGAACGTTCGCAGCAACGGCAAAGCGCTTTTGCGTTGCACCAAGGTATCACATGCGCCAACTGAGTTTAAGTCGTTTATGCTGGAATTTCGACCAAAGCAGGCCAACTTAAGGCTATTGGGCAGGCACAGGTTCGCCTCATGTCGTGATTGCGGCAGCGAAGTCGAAACTGATATGACGACTTCGGCACTATGTATCATGGTCAAGCTTTGCTGGTATTGGTGCCCGACCCCGCCCATAAAGAGAGATAAAAGAAGCGGCCAGAAGCAGCTTAGACCCGCGGACAACCCAGGAGAGCCCCCAAATGAGTCAGGATAACGAAACCATCGTCATAGCCAGTGCAGCACGCACGCCTGTTGGGTCGTTCAACGGTGCGCTTTCGACGCTGCCGGCACATGACCTCGGCAAAGTCGCCGTCGAGGCCGCGATGGAGCGTGCAGGGGTCGCCCCAGCGGATGTCTCCGAGGTGATCCTCGGGCAGGTGCTTGCCGCGGGCGCTGGACAGAACCCAGCACGCCAGGCTTCCGTAAACGCCGGGATCCCGGTTGAAAGCCCGGCCTGGGGTATGAACCAGCTGTGCGGCTCAGGTCTTAGGGCGGTGGCTCTCGGGGCCCAGCAGATCCGTGATGGATCGGCGAATATTGTTATTGCGGGTGGACAAGAAAGCATGAGCCAGGCGCCGCACCTATCCAACTTGCGGAATGGCACCAAGATGGGTGACGTCAAGTTCCTGGACAGCATGCTGCGTGACGGACTCATGGATGCCTTCCAGGACTACCATATGGGCACCACCGCTGAGAACGTCGCCCGCCAGTGGCAGATCACGCGCGAAGAACAGGACGCCTTCGCCGTGGCTTCGCAGAACAAGGCCGAAGCCGCCCAGAAGGCCGGCAAGTTCAAGGATGAAATCACGCCGGTAACTGTTAAGCACCGCAAGGGCGACATCATCGTCGACGCCGACGAGTACATCAAACACGGCGTGACCATGGACAGCGTCGCAAAGCTGCGTCCAGCTTTTGACCGCAAAGAAGGCACGGTCACAGCCGGCAATGCTTCTGGCATCAATGACGGCGCAGCCGTCGTGCTGATGATGACAGCTGCCGAAGCCAATCGACGCGGCATCGAGCCGCTGGCCCGCATCGTTTCCGCGGCCAGCGTAGGTGTTGATCCTGCAATCATGGGCACGGGGCCCATCCCTTCGTCCCGCAAGGCGCTTGAACTGGCCGGATGGTCGACCGGTGACCTCGATCTGGTGGAGGCCAACGAGGCATTCGCGGCGCAAGCGTGCGCCGTCAACAAGGACCTTGCCTGGGATACCTCAAAGGTGAACGTCAACGGCGGTGCCATCGCCATCGGCCACCCGATCGGGGCCTCCGGCGCGCGGGTGCTCAACACGCTGCTGTTTGAAATGAAGCGCCGCGACGCCAAGAAGGGCCTCGCCACGCTGTGCATCGGCGGCGGCATGGGTGTCGCGTTGTGTGTCGCCCGCGACTAAGCCTGGGCCTGTATTCGAACTGGCCGGCGGCTGTGAAGGCCGCCGGTTCCCACCTCGCGCGAGATCAAGGGTTCTTCGGTCGCCCGTGATCAAACAGACATTCAGAGAAACGAACTAGGGAGATTCACCATGGCTCGAGTTGCCATTGTCACAGGCGGTACCCGTGGTATCGGCCGCGCCATTTCGCTTGAACTCAAGGCTGCCGGCTTTTCGGTTGCCGCAAACTATGGTGGTAACGACGAAGCCGCCAACAAGTTCAAGGAAGAGACCGGCGTTCCGGTCTTCAAATGGTCTGTTGCCGACTACGACTCGTGTGCGGAAGGCGTCAAGAAGGTCGAGGCCGAGCTTGGTCCCGTCGACGTTCTAATCAATAACGCCGGCATCACCCGGGACACCATGTTCCACAAGATGACTCCGCAGCAGTGGCATGAGGTCATCGACACGAACCTCTCCGGCCTGTTCAACATGACCCATCAGGTCTGGCCCGGCATGCGCGACCGCAAGTTCGGCCGCATCGTTAACATCTCATCGATCAACGGCCAAAAGGGGCAGATGGGCCAGGTCAACTACTCGGCGGCCAAGTCGGGAGACCTCGGTTTCACCAAGGCTCTCGCACAGGAAGGTGCCTTCAAAGGCATCACCGTCAACGCGGTTTGCCCTGGCTACATCGGCACCGAGATGGTCCGCGCCATCGATCCGGAGGTGTTAAAGGCAAAGATCCTGCCGCACATTCCGGTCGGTCGTTTGGGTGAGCCGGAAGAGATTGCCAAGATCGTTGCTTTCCTGGTTTCGGATGATGCCGGCTTCATTACCGGCTCGACGATTTCGGCCAACGGCGGCCAGCACATGGCCTAAGCTCCATCACCAAGCCTAACCTTGCGGGCTGGCCTTCGAGCCGGCCCGTATTGGCGTTGGTGATTCCGCGCACCTCGATCTGCGGTCGGAATGGAGGCGGTTTACTCGATATCGCATCCACGTCAACACGTGGCGAGGCGTACCCGGGGGAACAGGGCGCGGGTTAGATAGCTCCGTAGGTGTTCGTCTCGACCGCGGCTCAGGAAAGCTCTTCGCACTGCTCCTCACATTGAATCGATTTGCGTTTCAACAGCCGCTGGTCCATCTCACTACAAGGCGCATTGCCGCGGTCTTCACCCCTGCAAGCAAGAGGCAAAGCCATGTCACTCTCGATCAACGATGTCGCCCCAGATTTCGCAGCCGAGACGACGGAAGGCCACATCAACTTTCACGACTACATCGGCGACGGATGGGCGATCTTATTCTCCCACCCCAAGGACTTCACCCCGGTCTGCACGACCGAACTTGGCACAATGGCCAAGCTCAAGCCGGAGTTTGACCGTCGCAACTGCAAGATCATCGGACTCAGTGTTGATCCGGTGCAGAACCATAACGAATGGTCCAACGACATCGCCGAAGTCACCGGAACTGCTCCGAATTACCCGATGATCGGAGATACCGACCTCGCCGTCGCCAAACTCTACGGCATGCTGCCCGCCGACGAGCCAGGTACGTCCGAAGGGCGCACCGCGATGACCAATGCCACGGTGCGTACCGTGTTCGTTGTCGGTCCTGATAAGCGCATCAAGCTGATCCTGACCTACCCAATGTCGACCGGGCGTAATTTTGATGAGATCCTGCGCGTCCTAGACTCGCTGCAAATGACGGCGGAGAAGAAGCTCGCGACGCCGGCCAACTGGAACCCTGGAGATGACGCCATTATCGTTCCGGCAGTTTCCGATGAAGATGCCAAAGCATTGTTCCCTGATGGCTGGAAGACGTTGAAGCCCTATCTGCGGCTCGTGCCGACGAGCAAGTAAATCTGGCAGGCTCTGCAATAAAGTGAGACCCCGCCGGCCACCGCCGGCGTGGTCTTTTGTTATTGTGCGCGCGCCGCGATCAGAGTGCGATCGCTGGTCCGATCAACAGACAAAGGATAGGTCGATTGTTGGAGTGATCAACAAGAGCGCAGATCAGCGCCTGATCGTACATTCAATCAATGGGTCATTGCCTTGAAGCCATAATAAGCCGGCGCAAGAACGAGAACCGCCCAGATAACTGATGAGGCGGCGCTGGCGATGAAGAACCTCGACCGGTTCATTTCTGATGCGCCGACAAGCATCGGCACGATCGGCCGCAAGGGTCCCGACAGCTTGGACGCGACCACAGCAGCGGTTCCCCACTTTTCGACGAACCGGCGGGCGCGCTCGAGTTGGCCGGGGTGGTCGCGCAAGAGCCACATTTTTGGGAGATCGCCACGAAAACGCTGGCCGATTGCGAATGAGACGAGATCGCCTGCGATGGCGCCCAAACTTCCCGCTATGATCAGCGGGACAAGGGGGCCGTCAGCCGCGCCCTCTAGGGCTCCGACACCGATGAAGATCGGTGTTGATGGGACGAAGACCGAGGCAAAAATAATCGACTCGGCAAAGGCGAACGCGAAAAGCGCCACCTCGATGAAAGTCTCATTCTCACGAACGAGCTGAAGCGCGGCCTGCCACCAACTTTCAAGCTCCACCCGGTTTGTCCCCCTAGAGCCTGCGACCGGCTCTCATATGAAAAAAACGAAACAAGCTTAGAGGCACTTCCCTCTCGGGAATGCCGCCAAGCTCACATCAACGGTTTCCTTTTCGCTGCTCGGTTCTGTCGCAACGGTCTATCGCACCGTAATCATTGCTTCCGGCGGCATCTGCATTCGTTGCCACACAGGCTTGTCACCGGCTCCTGGATCAAACGAAGGACTGTTGTCCTTGTCCTTGTA
>JAUWFF010000086.1 GCA_030607105.1 Filomicrobium sp. | reverse complement strand
AGGTGCCAAGCCGCCGGATCTCAGTGGCTACGATATCAATATATTCGCGGAGATTGTCGAGGCGCCGGAGGTGCCGCTCTTAGAGGTGATTGCGCGGGCGCGGGCCTACCGGGCGGCGGGTGCGGACGTGATCGACATCGGCTGCCAGCCGGGTGTTGCCTTTCCCCATTTGGAAGAGACCGTTCGGGCGCTGAAGGCAGAAGGGCTGAAATGCAGCGTCGATTCCGGCGACGTTGATGAGCTGAGGCGCGGCGCAGCGGCGGGGGCGGATTTCGTTCTCAGCCTCGATGAGACACATCTTGACGCGGTCGCGGGGACTGACTGCATACCCGTTCTCGTCCCGAAACCGCATGGCGATCTCGACGCGCTTGTCAGGGCCATCGGAAAAGCTAACGCGCTTGGCATTAAACACCTTGCCGACCCGATCCTCGATCCGATCCACTTCGGCTTCATGGCCTCGCTGGAGCGCTACGCGGAATTGAGACGGCGCTGCCCGGACGTTGAAATCCTCATGGGCACGGGCAATCTGACGGAGCTGACGGAGGTGGATAGCCAAGGACTTACGACGCTACTGTTGGGAATCTGCTCCGAACTTAGAATCCGCAATGTCCTGATCGTGCAGGTGTCGCCGCACACACGGCGCACGGTTGAAGAGCACGATGCCGCGCGGCGGCTGATGTATCGAGCGCGTAAAGATGGTGCGCTGCCGAAGGGGTACGGCGGCGGGCTGTTATCCCTGCATGATCTGCGTGCGTTCGCACAGACGCCCGAGGAGATCGCGGAGACAGCCAAGGCGATTCGCGATGCCAACTACCGCATCGAAGCGGCGAGCGACGGCATCCATATCTATAACCGCTTCGGGCATCACTCCAGCGGCGATCCCTTTGAGCTGTTTCCAAAGCTCGGGGTCGAGGATGATGGCTCGCATGCGTTCTATCTTGGCTACGAGCTCGCGAAAGCGGAGATCGCGCAACGGCTCGGTAAGCGCTACACTCAGGATCGACCGCTCGATTGGGGCGTTGCTGCCAGCGCGCCCGAAGAAGACAAGATCCACCATGCGCCCGAGGGCGCGACGCTGCGCGCTGCGCGGGAAAAGAAAGAAAGAGACCGCGCGGCCGAAGCGTCAAAGCCAGACGCCAACGAGCGCCGCGACGACAAGACATGAGACGACAGAACAATACCAACCAGGGAGGTCCCCATGCCGCTGATCGTTGAAACGATCGTCACGACACGGGCGAAGAGCGGGGAGGTTCACATCGCGCCGCTGGGTCTGATTGCCGCCAGCGACCATTGGATCATAGCGCCCTTCACACCATCGACGACACTGGATAACTTGCGCGAAAACCCGTTCGCTGTCGCCAATCACGTTGACGATGTGCGCATTTTCGCCGGTTGCCTGACGGGGCGGAAAAACTGGCCGCTAAAGCGCGCAGAGAAGATCGACGGCGCTGTTCTGAAAGTCGCTCTCTCGCATTGGGAATTGAAGGTGGATCGCCTAGAGGAAGACGATGTGCGTCCGCGGTTCTATGGCCGGGCGATCTACCGGGCCGGCCACAAACCGTGGACCGGTTTTAACCGTGCGCAGGCGGCCGTGCTGGAAGCCGCCGTGCTGGTCTCACGGCTGAAGATGCTGCCGAAGGAGAAGGTCGAAAGCGAGCTAGAATATCTGCAAATCGCCGTTTCCAAGACCGCCGGCGAGCGTGAAGAGGAAGCCTGGGGCTGGCTGATGGAAAAGGTGGATGCCTGGCGGGAGACAGTGTGAACGGCGCTGGATACCAAGCAAGCTGATTGAAACCAACGCGGGCCCTTCACTGCTCGGGTGTTTTCATTTCGGTGGGTAGGTTCCATTCGCGCCAGCCGTCGGTGCCATCGGGGAACCAAAGGACGTGCTCGTGGCCCCACTCTAGCGCACGCTTGGCGGCGTTCCAGCTCATCCAACAATCGCGCAGGCAAAAGAAAACTAGCGGCTTCTGTTTGTCGCCGCCGGTCAGCCGCTTGAGCTGGTCGCGAAAATAGCTCTCGAATTCCGGGTTGAGGACGCCGTAGCCAACGTTGGCTAGCCAATAAGCGCCCTTGATGGTCTCGTGCTTGGGTGTGCGCCAGACGGTAGACTTCGTTAGGCTTGGCGGCTTCGGGGCCTGAGGGTAGACGTCGATGAAAACGACCTTAGGGTCCTTCAGAAGCAATTCGGCCTGGTCGGTATCGATCACATGGGCGCCCTTCAAGGTCGTGGGGACCGGGGCGCGGTAGTTTTCGGTGCGGTAAGCGTCGGGCTCCAGGACGACCTGTTCGGCGTGAAGCACCGTGACGGACGCAAGCAGCCCCAGAGATACGAAGGCGAGGCGCGACTTGAGTTGCATGTGCGTCCCCTCTCTCTTCAGTAGTATTCTTCGCCAACCAAGGCGCCCCAGCGGACTCTAACTGGCCAAAGTGGCCGAGTAGGGGAAAGGCGTGTCATTTGTGGCTCCGACTGATATAATAACTAATGGTCGTGTTTGAAATCGGAGTTCTCGCGATGCTCACGGAGAATCTCTAAACGGGGTGACGTGGGAGTTCAGATGACCAGCTGCCACCGCAACTGTTGGGTTATTTGCAGAGGGGCGACGGGGCGTTAAGGCTGGTTGAAACGAAAACAACACCGATCGCCACGAGGTCGCAGAAGACAATGACACAGATACCTAATTTTACGAGCATTGCCTTTGCGGACGCAAAGGCGCCGGAGGTGAAACCGGATGCTTCCGTCTGGACGACGCCAGAGGGAATCGATGTCAAACCGGTCTACGGTGAAGCAGACCTGGAAGGGCTCGACTTCTTAGATACGTATCCAGGCATAGCGCCCTACCTTCGCGGGCCCTACCCGGCGATGTACGCTGCTCAACCGTGGACGATTCGCCAATACGCCGGTTATTCGACGGCCGAGGAATCAAACGCGTTCTACCGGCGCAATATCGCCGCCGGGCAGAAGGGGCTTTCGGTGGCGTTCGATTTGGCGACACACCGCGGCTACGACTCAGATCATCCGCGGGTGAAGGGCGACGTCGGTATGGCCGGCGTAGCGATCGATTCCATTTACGACATGCGCACGCTGTTTTCCGGCATCGACCTATCGCAAATGTCGGTATCGATGACCATGAACGGCGCCATGCTGCCGGTGCTGGCCTTGTTCATCGTCGCTGGTGAAGAGCAGGGCGTTGGCGCGGACAAACTTTCAGGCACCATCCAGAACGATATCCTGAAGGAGTTCATGGTCCGCAACACTTACATCTATCCTCCCGCCCCCTCGATGCGAATCATCTCGGACATCTTCGGCTACACGAGCTCAAACATGCCGAAGTTCAACTCCATTTCGATCTCCGGCTATCACATGCAGGAAGCCGGCGCGACGGCGGATCTCGAGCTGGCCTATACGCTGGCTGACGGCGTCCAGTATGCCCGTGCGGGTGTCGCCGCCGGATTGCCAATCGACCGGTTCGCGCCGCGGCTGTCATTCTTCTGGGCGATCGGCATGAATTTCTTCATGGAGGTGGCGAAGCTGCGTGCCGCCCGGCTGCTTTGGGCGAAACTGATCAAGGAAGAGTTCGCACCCGAGAACCCACGCTCGCTGTCGCTTCGAACGCACTCACAGACGTCGGGCTGGTCGCTAACCGCGCAGGATGTCTTCAACAACGTTATCCGCACCGCGATCGAAGCGATGGCGGCAACCCAGGGCCATACGCAGTCGCTGCACACTAACGGCCTCGACGAAGCAATCGCGCTACCGACGGATTTTTCGGCTCGTATCGCGCGCAACACGCAATTGTTCCTGCAGCAGGAAAGCGGCACCTGCCGGATCGCTGATCCGTGGGGCGGAAGCGCCTACGTCGAACGCCTGACGCATGACCTTGCTGCGCGGGCGCTGGTGCATATTGAGGAAGCCGAGAAGCTTGGCGGCATGGCCAAGGCGATCGCGGCAGGCATCCCGAAAATGCGCATAGAGGAAGCGGCGGCACGGACGCAGGCGCGGATTGACTCTGGTCAGCAGACGATTGTCGGCGTCAACAAGTTCCGCGTTGAAAATGATGCGGAAATCGAACTCCTGAAGGTCGACAACAATGCGGTGCGGACACAACAGCTCGAAAAGCTGGAGCGGCTGCGCGCGGAGCGCAACGAAGCGGACGTTCAGGCCGCGTTGACGGCTTTGACGAATGGTGCAGCGGGAAACGCCAACCTACTGGAACTGGCTGTTGCCGCGGCGCGCCAGAAAGCCACCGTTGGAGAAATCTCGGATGCAATGGAAAAGGTTTTCACCCGTCACCGCGCGGAAATCCGTGCCATCTCAGGGGTCTATCGAGCGGAGGCACAGTCTGTGAACCGGAATATCGATCGTGTCCTGCAGATGGTCGAGGGGTTTGAGGCCAACGAAGGACGGCGGCCACGCATTCTGATCGCAAAGATGGGCCAGGACGGGCATGACCGCGGCCAGAAGGTGATCGCTTCGGCATTCGCGGACCTGGGTTTTGATGTTGATATTGGGGCATTGTTCGCGACACCTGAAGAGGCCGCGCGGCAGGCCCTCGAAAACGACGTCCATATCGTTGGCGTGTCGTCGCTGGCGGCGGGTCATCTGACACTGGTGCCGGAACTGAAGGCTGCGCTGGAAGCTCAGGGCAGGGGCGACATCATGATCGTTGTTGGCGGGGTCATCCCTCCAGCTGATTACGATGCACTGTTCGCGGCTGGTGCCAAGGCTGTGTTCGGCCCGGGTACCAATATCCCCGAAGCAGCCGCCGACCTCATCGAAAAGCTCAACCAGCAACTCGGCCATTCCAAGGAAGCGGCGGAGTAAACCGGGGTAGAGCTCTCGGTTGAAGATCCTGAGCGGATGATGCGGCGCGCGCTGACAACGTCTTTTTGTCTATTGATGCTGGCCTGGCTGGTGCTTGTGGCTTCGAACTGGGGTATCGTTGTGTGGCAATCGTCACCATTTATTGCGCGGGGCCACAGCCGTCCTGCGATCCGCTGCACCTACTTTAACGGTACAAGCCTATTCGAGCGGGGCTATCTATATTCTCCCGACGATCGAGTTGGCTACTCTTTCTGCCCACTGTGGGCACCGGCGCCGGTGTGACAGAAAACAAAAGGCCCCCGCGGCGGATGCCGACAGGGGCCTGCTGCGAGCGGTGTTCTATTACCACCAGCCCTTGCAGAGGAAGAACTTCTTTTTCCAGTGGAAGGAGCGCGTTGCGTGCCACTTCCACTTGTAGAAACCGCAGCCATGGAAGCGGTCTCCGTGAAAGTTGTTGAAGCGATGGAAGCGGAAACGGCGGAACCTGCGGCCACGGTGACCACCGACTTTCTGGACGTTGACTTGCTCGATGCCGCTGTTCGGGTTTGACAAGCTCTTGAAGCCGGCGGCTTCAGCCTGCGACGTACCACCAGCCATAGCGGCAAAGGCGATAGCGCCGCCTACGACGGCGGCGTAGGCAATCGATTTCATGTTCATCTCAGTTCCTTCTCCATTATTCGCAAATTTGAGCGTGATCCTTTTGCATCCGGCGTCTCGCCTTCTGCACCAGGCGATAATGGACGCCCTTGCGTGCTGATTCAGTTCCAAGTGAAACACTTCCAGCACAACATAAAAAAACGCTCCGGGCGCAGCCGCCCGAAGCGTTCAAAATGTTTACGGTTGAAGGCGTTTAGTTGATGCGATCGTACCAGCGGCCGTCGCTTGTAGTCCCCTTCTTTTCTGCCTTGTCTTTTGTGCCGTTGGTTTCCCAGCCGTTCTCGCCGCCGGTGCCTTGCGCGTTCACCATCGACGCGTACGATTTGATCTCGTCGTAACAGCCACCTACGCAGTCAATGGATGGCGTCCCGGCTACCACGCCTGCTTTGAGCGGCCTTTTGTTGACGGGACCGCGGGCATCGCGCCGCTCCAAATAGACGACATGCACCTGCTCTTTGTCGCAGTTGGCCTGACACACGACGACGAAGTGATCGGGAAGCTCAGCTGCCAGCGGATGCGGCTTTTCCTTGCGCCGATGCTTGAATTTGTTTCTTGCCCACTGGTCGTAGATGTCGGTTTCGCTGTGGGGCTGAGGAGCGGTCTTGTCACCAACTTGCGACGCTGGCTTAGCCGCGGCTGTAGTCGCAAGTTC
>JAUWFF010000114.1 GCA_030607105.1 Filomicrobium sp. | reverse complement strand
ACGCGCTGAAGCTTCGGTTTAAAGCGGCGGACAGGGATTAAGGAAAAGGAAGGAATGCTCCAATGCGTTCCGGAGTGATCGCCCAGAAGGTGGGCATGACCCGCATTTTTACCGACGCAGGCGAACATGTGCCTGTGACGGTGCTGCGGCTGGAAAACTGCCAGGTGCTCGCACAGCGCACCGACGAAAAGAACGGCTATACCGCGCTGCAGCTCGGTGCAGGGACGCGTCGCCCTTCGCGCGTCGCCGCCCCTGAGCGCGGCAACTTCGCCGTCGCCAAAGTCGAAGCTAAGCGCAAGCTTGCCGAGTTCCGCGTGAGCCCGGACAACCTCATTGAGGTGGGCGCGGAGATTACTGCTGACCACTTCGTCCCGGGGCAGTTCGTGGACATTACCGGCACGTCGATCGGCAAAGGCTTTCAGGGCGCCATGAAGCGATGGAACTTCGGCGGTCTTAGAGCTTCACACGGTGTCTCGGTCTCCCACCGCAGCCACGGTTCGACCGGGCAGCGACAGGATCCGGGCAAGGTGTTCAAGGGTAAAAAGATGGCCGGTCATATGGGCTCCGAGCGGGTCACGACGCAGAACTTGGTCGTGGTGAAGACCGATACGGAGCGCGGGCTTGTCATGGTGCGCGGCGCGGTGCCAGGCCACAAAGGCGGCTGGGTGCTGGTACGTGATGCCGTGAAGCGCAAGCTTCCAGACGCGGCGCCAAAGCCGGGCGCGTTCAAACCACGCGATGGTGGTGCGGAAGTCGTTGAAGCCGCCGGTCAAGAGGAGCAGCAGTGATGAAAGTTGACGTCACAACGCTCGATGCCGGCTCCGCGGGGAGTGTCGAACTGGCCGATCACGTGTTTGGACTGGAGCCGCGCAAGGACCTGATCCACCGGATGGTGCGCTATCAGACCTTGAAGCGAATGGCGGGAACGCATCATTCGCAGGACCGCTCCGAAGTCACGGTCACGGGCAAAAAGGTCTACAAGCAGAAGGGCACCGGCGGCGCTCGTCACGGCGACAAATCCGTGCCGCAGTGGCGTGGTGGCGGCAAGGCGTTAGGTCCCAAGCCGCGCAGCCATGCGATCGGTATGCCGAAGAAGGTGCGGGCATTGGCCCTGCGGCACGCGCTGTCGGCGAAGGCCAAAGCCGGCGAGATTGTCGTTATTGAAAAGGCGGGCTCCGGAGACGGCAAGACTGCGGCTTTGCGGGAGCGCTTCAGCAAGCTCTCCTTGGAGAACGCACTGATTGTCGACGGTGCGTTGCTTGATGCCGCTTTCGTTCGCGCGGCCCGCAATATTCCAAACGTCGACGTGCTGCCCGTGCAGGGCATTAACGTCTACGACATTCTGCGCCGCAAGAAGCTGGTGCTGACGAAGGCGGCTCTGGAAGCCCTCGATCAGCGCTTCGCGGCGGCTGAGAAAACCGGTGAAAGGGGCTAATGCATGCAGAAGCTCAAAGCCTACGACATTATTCGCTCGCCGGTGATTACCGAGAAAGCGACGTTGCTCTCGGAAGCCAACCAGGTTGTCTTCAACGTTGCCAGTACGGCAACAAAGCCTGACATCAAGAACGCCGTCGAGGCGCTTTTTGACGTCAAGGTGAAGGCTGTGAACACGTTTGTCCGCAAGGGCAAGAAGAAGATGTTCCGGGGGCGCGGTGGTGTTCAAAGCAGCGTAAAGAAAGCCATCGTCACGCTCGAAGACGGGCAGGCGATCGACGTCACGACCGGACTGTAAGGAGGCGAGGTCAAATGGCACTTAAGACATATCGACCGACGTCGCCGGGCCTGCGCCAGCTGGTGATTATAGATCGCAAGGGACTTTGGAGAGGCGGCCCGGTCAAAATGCTGACCGAGGGCAAGTCGAAAACCGGCGGGCGTAACGGGCGCGGTCGTATAACTACGCGGCACATCGGTGGCGGTCATAAGCAGACCTACCGTCTTATTGACTTCAAGCGCCGCAAGTTCGACGTTGCAGGCAAGGTTGAGCGGATCGAGTACGATCCCAATCGCACCGCGTACATCGCTCTCATCAAGTATGATGATGGTGAACTGAGCTACATCCTGGCGCCGCAGCGGCTGAGCTCTGGCGATACGATCATCGCAGGTGAAAAGGTCGACGTGAAGCCTGGCAATGCCATGCCGTTGTCGAGCATGCCGATCGGAACGATCATCTACAATGTCGAGATGAAGCCAGGAAAAGGCGGACAGATCGCACGATCCGCAGGAGCCTTCGTGCAGCTTGTCGGGCGTGACGCGGGCTGGGCAATTTTGAAGCTCAACTCCGGTGAAACGCGGCGCGTGCGGGCTGACTGCATGGCCAGCGTGGGAGCGGTGTCCAATCCGGACCACGGTAACACGGTTGACTCCAAGGCCGGGCGTACGCGCTGGAAAGGAACCCGCCCGACGGTTCGCGGTATCGCAATGAATCCCATCGACCATCCGAACGGCGGTCGCACCAACGGCGGCAAGCATTGGGCGACGCCGTGGGGCAAACCGACGAAGGGTGCCAGAACCCGCAAGAACAAGACGACGGACAAGTTTATCGTTCGCAGTCGTCATTTGAAGAAGAAGTAAGTGCGGGCAACCGCACGATCGTTAAGGAGATAATGTCGTGGCACGTTCAGTCTGGAAGGGGCCGTTTGTCGATGGTTTCCTTCTCAAGAAGGCCGAGAAAGTGCGCGCTTCGGGACGCAACGAGATCATCAAGATCTGGAGCCGGCGCTCGACGATCCTGCCTCAGTTCGTGGGGCTGACGTTTGGCGTTTACAACGGCAAAAAGCATATCCCCGTGAGCGTGACCGAGGACATGATCGGGCACAAGTTCGGTGAGTTCTCGCCGACGCGCAACTATACCGGCCACGGCGGCGATAAGAAAGCGAGACGCTGATGGGCAAGAGCAGCCGAGGGCGCGTCCTCCCTGAGAACGAGGCGAAGGCCGTTGCACGCAATTTGCGTGTGTCGCCGCAAAAGCTGGACCTGGTGGCGGGCCTCATCCGGGGCAAACCCGTCGAGCAGGCGCTCGCCGATCTTGAGTTCTCGCTCAAGCGGATCTCAGGGGACGTGCGCAAGTGTCTGATGAGCGCGGTGGCGAACGCGGAAAACAACCATCAGCTAAGCATCGATCAGCTGGTGGTTTCGGAAGCCTACGTCGGCAAGAATCTTGTCATGAAGCGCTTCCACGCTCGTGGCCGCGGGCGTTCATCGATGGTGATGAAACCGTTTTCGCAGATCACGGTGGTGGTTCGTGAGGTCGAGGAAGGCGAACTTGAAAATGTGCGCAAGCGCGCCAACGGCGGAAGAGTGAAGAAGGCCAAACGTCAGCTGGCCAAACCTGCCGCGGCGGAGGAATCTGCTGCCGAAGCGAAGGAGGCCGAGTGATGGGTCATAAAGTCAATCCGGTCGGCCTACGCGTCGGCATCAACCGTACCTGGGACAGCCGCTGGTTCGCACGGGCCGGTGAGTACGGACAGCTGCTGCATGAGGATCTGGCGATCCGCAAGCACATCATGAAGATGCAGCGTCCCGCGAGCATCTCGAAGGTGGTAATTGAGCGCCCGCACAAGAAATGCCGGGTGACCGTGCATACGGGTCGTCCCGGCGTGCTGATCGGCAAGAAGGGCGCGGATATCGACAAGCTGCGCGGTGAGTTGTCGAGGCTGACGGATAGCGAGGTGCATCTCAATGTCCTCGAAATCCGCAAGCCGGACATCGATGCGACGCTTATTGCGGAAAACATCGCCCAGCAGCTTGAGCGCCGTGTCGCGTTCCGACGCGCCATGAAACGGTCGGTGCAGTCGGCGCTGCGTGCTGGTGCCCAGGGTATCCGCATCAATGTCGCGGGCCGGCTTGGCGGTGCGGAAATCGCGCGGACCGAGTGGTACCGCGAAGGCCGTGTGCCACTTCATACGTTGAGAGCCGACATCGACTTCGGCCGTGCGGAAGCGAAAACGGCTTACGGCATCATCGGCATCAAGGTCTGGGTCTACAAGGGCGAGATAATAGAACACGACCCGATGGCTTCCGAGAAACGGGCCTTTGAAGGTGGCGACAGCGGTCGTCCGCGCCGTGATCGTGGTGGGCAGAGCGATGCACCGCGCGAGAGATAATGACGTTTCCGGTGGCGCCTCAGGAGGCGAGGCCGGAGTTCGAAGATCGTGAGGATCTAAAGGATGAAGCAGCCAAAGCGAACCAAGTTTCGCAAACAGTTCAAAGGCCGCATCAAGGGCGTGGCCAAGGGCGGAACATCGCTCAACTTCGGCTCGCACGGTTTGAAAGCCGTTGAACCGGAGCGCATTACGGCGCGCCAGATCGAAGCGGCTCGTCGTGCGATCACGCGCCATATGAAACGCGCCGGCCGTGTCTGGATCCGCATTTTCCCGGACCTGCCGGTGACGGCAAAGCCGGCGGAGGTGCGCATGGGTTCGGGCAAGGGCTCGATCGACCGCTGGACGGCGCGGGTCAAGCCTGGACGCATCATGTTCGAGCTTGACGGTGTGCCCGATGGATTGGCTCGCGAGGCTCTTGAGCTTGGCGCGCAGAAGCTGCCGATCAAGACACGGATTATAACGCGTATTAGCTAAGGCGGACGCGCGCGGAAGTTTAGAGAAGTTTAGGACGGTTTAGAGATGAACGCCGCCGAAATTAGAGACAAGTCCGTCGACCAGCTCGACGATGAACTTTTGAAGCTTAAGAAGGAGCAGTTCAATCTGCGCTTTCAGCAGGCCTCGGGGCAGCTTGAGAACACATCGCGGATGCGGGAGGTGCGCCGGACCATCGCGCGCGTCATGACTATCCGTAGGGAAAAGCAGAAACAAGGCTCATGATGAGCTGGCCTTTCTGGCCGGCCCGTAAAGGAATTGACTTATGCCAAAACGCATCCTGCAAGGCGTCGTCGTCTCGGACAAAAACGACAAGACCGTCGTTGTCGAGGTGGAGCGTCGTTACACGCACCCGCTGTTCAAGAAGGTTGTGCGCCGGTCAAAGAAGTACCAGGCGCATGATGAAAACAATCGTTGCAAGAACGGTGACCGTGTCCAAATCGTGGAAACGGCGCCAATCTCAAAGAACAAACGATGGGCGGTGCTGGAGCAGCAAAACGCTTAAGTCTTGCTTGAGCTAACGTATTCGAGTGCGCTCGCAACAGCGCGATGGGACTAGAAACAACGGGCCGTCCTCAGAGCGGCCGGATAAG
Source organism: Filomicrobium sp. (assembly GCA_030607105.1). GTDB lineage: Bacteria > Pseudomonadota > Alphaproteobacteria > Rhizobiales > Hyphomicrobiaceae > Filomicrobium. The sequence goes on along the minus strand of JAUWFF010000114.1, from coordinate 410 downwards.
GAGCGAGAGCGATGATCCAGATGGAGACGAATCTCGACGTTGCTGATAACTCGGGCGCCCGTCGTGTGCAGTGCATCAAGGTGTTGGGCGGCTCCAAGCGTAAGTATGCGACTGTGGGCGACATCATCGTCGTGTCGGTCAAAGAGGCGATCCCGCGCGGTCGCGTGAAGAAGGGCCAGGTGATGAAAGCGGTCGTTGTGCGTACCGCTAAGGGTGTGCGCCGGCCGGACGGTTCGCTGATCCGATTCGATCGAAACGCCGCGGTTCTGGTGAATCCCCAAGGTGAGCCGATCGGGACCCGTATCTTTGGTCCGGTCACGCGCGAGTTGCGCGCCAAGAAGCATATGAAGATCATTTCTCTGGCGCCGGAGGTACTTTGATTATGGCGTTGGCAAAGATCAAAAAAGGCG
>JAUWFF010000024.1 GCA_030607105.1 Filomicrobium sp. | reverse complement strand
AGGCCGTCCGGTTCATGGTGGTGAAGGTAGCAATCTTCATCCTGTTGCCGCTGATTGCCACGGTGGTTACAGCCGTCGTGGTGCTGCAATGATTTTCCTGCCCCGTGTCCCACTTACAGTGCTGTGCATAGGATTCTTACCGATGGTGAGCGGCGTACAGGCTGGCTCGCTGGACCTTTCGGAACCGCGGTCGCTCGTGTGTGAAACGAGTGCCGTCAAACTCGACACTGAGCCTTTCGAGGCCAGCAAGGGTGAGATTGTCGTGAATCTGCAACTCGACGACCCGGCGAAGCCTACTGGACCAGGACGCTGGCGGGCCGCGACCAATTCCACCGAGCACACATCCTCTTTTGCTGTCCTCACAAAAGAGACCTGCGAACCTGACTGTCCGTTCACCCAGGCCAAGGATGGATCAATTCAGTTGTGGTCACCAAAGCCGATGGCGCTGACACAGCTTGACGACTCGACGACCCTCGTGCTGATCAGCCTTAACCCGACCAGCCTGGAGATGAAGGCTTCACTGTTCAAGAAGAAGCAGCTTTCTGGCTTGGAGCGCGGTTACTGCAAAGTGAATGAACCCGACGCCAGCCAGCAAGGCGCTAGTGAACAAGACGCCACCGAGCAAAACACCGGTCAACCAAGCGAAACGGAATAGAAAGAATGATCCGCGCATCCGTCGTCGTCTTCCCAGGGTCCAACTGCGATCGCGACGTCAAGGTCGCCACGGAGGCGGTTGGGGCCAAGGTCAACATGGTTTGGCATGGAGAGAGCGAAGTCCCAGCGAGTGATTTCCTGGTGCTTCCGGGCGGGTTTTCTTACGGCGATTACCTGCGTTGCGGCGCCATGGCCGCGCACTCACCGATCATGCGGGATGTCATCGCCAAGGCGAAAGCGGGCATGCCGGTCATCGGCATCTGTAACGGCTTTCAGATTCTCCTGGAAACGGGTCTGCTACCCGGCGCCTTGATGCGCAATGCGTCATTGCTGTTCATCTGTCGCGATGTTCACGTGCGCTGCGACAACCCCTAGACCTTCTTCACGGGCTGCTACCGGGAAGGGGAAGTCGCGCGCATCCCGATCGCTCACCACGACGGCAACTATTTTGCCGACGAGGACACGCTCGACCGGCTGGAGGGTGACAACCTGGTCGTCTTCCGCTATTGCGACGCGGAGGGATACGTGAGCGAGGCGATCAACCCAAATGGCTCGCAACGCGGTATTGCCGGCATTACCGATTCGACGGGCCGCATCGTTGGTCTCATGCCGCATCCCGAGAGGCTGTTTGAAAAGCCGCTGGGCGGCACCGACGGCAGGCGGGTGTTCGAAAGCGCCTTGGTTGCGGCCATGGATGCCGCCGCCTGAGGTCAACCTTCCAGCGCACACAATCCAGAAAAGCAAAAACGGCGGGCTGAAAATTCAGCCCGCCGTCTGCTTTAGATGCTGTTGTCACCTCAGCGCTTAACCGCGCTTAGCTGGCCTTCGGCGTCGCGTAGGCGATGCGCTTGAAGGGGACGACCGACATGTGCTTGGCGTCGCGTTCGCAGAAGAACATGATCGATTTGCCTTCGGGGCTTTCGACCATGCCGTTGTCACCGGGCGCAACCTGGAAGCTGACGCGGGTGCCTGCGCCCTTGACGCCTTCCGCGTTCGCTTTCGGAGCGAATGTGAGGGTCAGTTTACAGTTGCCGTTCTTTGCAAGGTAGTAGCCGACTGCCTTGCCGGAACCTATTTCAAAGCTCTGGCCCTCGGCTGGACCGAGAATAACGCGCCCGGTCTCTCCTGAGATTGCCGGTGCGGCTGCGCCCAACGAAGCTGCAAGGGAAGCGGCGATGATGAATGCGCGCATGATCATGTCTCCTTTAACGGCGAATGCGAATTGGAGCGACCGGTTGTGTTCCGCAACAATTCTTGTGCCGGTCTGACGAGATAGATAATCCGATTGATTCCAACGAGGAAGGGTCGTTGCTGCGGAGCAGCAATGCGATTGCTGCAGCGCACATTTGACGCGCGACAGGTTGCTTCACCCGCACTGAAAATTAGGACTGCCCGAACGGGTGGATAAAGCGAGAAAGGCCGCAGGATAGTTCCTGCGGCCTTGCTTTTATCCAGATCGGTGAGCTCAGAACTGCAACTTAGTTCCGGCTCTTGTCGACTAGGGCCTTGTCCTTGATCCAGGGCATCATGGCGCGGAGTTTGGCGCCGACTTCCTCGATCTGGTGGGCGTCGTTGACGCGGCGGATGCTCTTGAAACGGGCCTGGCCGGCCTTGCATTCCTGCATCCACTCGGATGTGAACTGGCCGGTCTGGATTTCCTTCAAAATGCGCTTCATTTCCTGCTTGGTCTCGGGCGTGATGACGCGCGGACCGGACTTGTACTCGCCCCACTCGGCGGTGTTGGAAATCGAGTAATTCATGTTGGCGATCCCGCCCTCGTAGATGAGGTCGACGATAAGCTTCACTTCGTGCAGGCACTCAAAGTAGGCCATCTCGGGTGCATAACCATCCTCGACCAGTGTCTCGAAACCAGTGCGGATCAGTTCGACGAGACCGCCGCAAAGGACGGCCTGCTCGCCGAAGAGGTCGGTTTCGCACTCTTCCTTGAAAGTTGTCTCTATGACGCCGGAGCGGCCGCCGCCGACGCCGCAGGCATAAGATAGGGCGAGGTCGTGGGCGTTGCCGGTGGCATCATGGTTGATGGCGATCAAGCAGGGGACGCCGCCGCCTTTTTGGTATTCGCCACGCACCGTATGGCCGGGGCCCTTCGGGGCGATCATGACAACGTCGACGGTATCTTTGGGCTCGATCAGAGCAAAATGCACGTTGAGGCCGTGGGCGAAGGCGATGGCTGCGCCGTCGCGGATGTTGTCGGCGATATGGTCATTGTAGATGTCGGCTTGGAGTTCGTCGGGGGTCGCCATCATCATTAAGTCAGCCCATTTGGCGGCCTCGGCGACCGGGAGCACCTTCAGCCCGTCGGCCTCGACCTTCTTGGCTGTCGAGGAACCGGGGCGAAGGGCTACTGCAATTTCTCCGACACCACTGTCCTTCAGGTTGAGCGCGTGTGCGCGGCCCTGCGATCCATATCCGATGATCGCCACCTTCTTTGATTTGATGAGATTGAGATCGGCATCGCGATCATAGAAAACGCGCATGGGGCGCTCCCCTTCCTTTGCAGAGTGTCTGTGAATGGTAGTGGACGGCACGCCGCCTGACGTGCGGGCGAACGGGCCCGAAGTCCGTTTTTGACGTGAACGCGCGAACCTACTACTCAACGGGACCGAAATTCAACGGTTTCGGCGCTTTCAGTTATGCTTGGCGATCGAGCCGGCCCGGCGCCAGACGAGCTTTGGTCTTGTGCTGTGGTCATGCGAATCCCTAACGAGACGTTAACGGACCTTCAACAGCTTTGCGTTAGTCTTTCGGGCATCGCAAGAGAAGGATGCCAGCGATGATCTCAGCCAAACGGGCGAAAAGAGCGTCAGTTGCACTTCTTGGCCTTATGGCACTGGCCGGCTGCGGCGGTGGCGGCGGGCCAACCCATGGCAATGGTCCGCGTGGCGTCTTCACGTCTACGAACGATTGCGCGGAGTATGACAAGTTCGATTTCAAATCATGTTCCGAGGCCGTTCGGACCGCGATTAAGATTCATAACGAGGAAGGTGCGACCTATGAGAGTCGGCGCTTCTGCAAGGCTAAGGAACTCGGCTGCGAGCGCACGCTGAACAACAAATTTCGCCCGCGCCTGCTTGGTTTTTATGTCGAGCTGCCTGAGAAAGCGGGTGAGAAGATCATTGGCAAGCCGCTTTACGCCATGGCCGGCAAGAAAAAGGGCTTCCGTGACCATGAGAAGGTGAGCTACCTCGAGAAGGACCTAAGTTTGGTATTCTCGCGGAGTGCTATCGCGGTTTACAAAACGCACTCGGTGGTCAAGCGCTCGGGCGGTTTCGGCACCTAAAACGGTTCGAGTGGGCCCTGAACCGCTCTAACTCTGCTGCAATCTCGCCCGGTTCCGCCCCGGCAGGGATCGTCTCCGACCGGCATTCTGGTTAAGCTATAGCCCTTCGGTGCGGCCGCGGGCGATTGCCGCGATTCCGGTGCGGGCGACCTCGACCAGTCCAAGCTCCGACATGATTTGCAGAAACTGCTCGATGTCGCGCGCGCGCCCTGTCATCTCGAAGATGAAGTGCTCGGTGGAGGCGTCAATTACGTTGGCCCTAAAAATTTCAGCCATACGTAGCGCCTCGATACGTTTCTCCCCCCGGCCCTGAACCTTCACGAGTGCCAATTCCCGTTCCAAGGGTTCGCCTTCGAGCGTCAGATCGTGGACCCTATGGACGGGCACCAATCGTTCAAGCTGATGTTTGATTTGCTCGATCACCATTGGTGTCCCGGTGGTGATGATGGTGATGCGAGAAATATGCTTTTCGTGTTCGGTCTCGGTCACTGTCAACGAGTCGATATTGTAGCCGCGTCCAGAGAACAGACCGATGACCCGCGCCAGCACACCGGGCTCGTTGTCGACGATGACCGATAGTGTTCTTTGCTCAATTTCCTCTCTGGCAACCGGGGTTGGATAATGGGTCTGTTTTTGTGGCTGGGCCATTTTCGTGTTCTCTTCTGGTTCTCGTTCTTGGGGCCAGGCCACCTTAAAGGGGAGGTTTGGTGGCAGGGCTTAGATAATCTTCAACAACGGTATGTCCGACTTCGTAGTCGGGAATCAACCACGGTTCGGCTAATGCCTGCCGTTTCCAGTCGGCAAAAACCGGATTGGTGAGGATCGTTTGCATATAAGTGCGGGTGTTTTCGGACACCGGTAACTGATACGTGTCAAGTCGTGTCACGACTGGTGCGAACATGGCATCAGCCGCCGAAAAGGCCCCGAACAGATAGTCGCCGGCCCCGCCGAAGCGGTCTCTTGTATCGCGCCACAGAAACTCAAGGCGGGCAAGGTCCGCGCGAAGCTCATCTGTGATTGCCGGGGGCGCAAAGCGTTTGCCGAGGTTCATAGGGCAGGCCTGGCGGAGGGCGCGGAAGCCTGAGTGCATTTCGAGAGAGATGGATTTCGCATGGGCACGGGCGGCCATGCTGCCGGTTGGCCAGATGGGCTTTTCAGGAAACCTGTCGGCCAGATGCGAGATGATCGCCACGCTCTCCCAAACGACCGCTTCCCCGTCGAGCAATACGGGGACCAATCCTGTTGGGGAATAAGCCCTGATCCGTTCCTTGGTGTCCGGCTGCCGCATTGGGATTACCGTCTCCTGGAATAGAATTTGGTTGGCCTTCATCACGAGCCACGGCCGCATGGACCATGATGAATAGAGCTTGTTGACAATGATGAGGTGCATGCCTGTGTGCTCCATCCTAGCTGATCGCCGCCGGTTCGCTCGCGTTCTGAGTGAAGCCGAATACGTGGTTTGGGAATGCCCAATTGGATGGCAGACTCGCCCCTTGCATTGCGTCGACGATGAATCGGGCAACACGCGTCTCGCTCATGGTTGCAATGGCCTTTCGCCGTCCGGCGTGTGCCATGGCACGCCAGGGTTCACCAGCGCCCAGGACTCGCTCAATGCCTGCGGCGAGATCGTCAGAATTGGTGAAGAATAGCATCTCATCTTCGGAGAATACTTCGCTGTATCCGGAGGCGCGATGTGTCGCCAGCAACAGACCGTTTCCGAGCAGTTGAGCCATTCGGTCGGAGGCATAAAGGTCGCCGTCGCGACGGTTGAGATTGAGCCCGATCTTCGAGGCGCCAAGTGCTTCGATGTAGGCCGCGCCAGAGAGCTGGCGTTGCTGGTGCTTTCCGAATACGCCGCAGCGGACTGCAGCTGGCAGCTTGTTTGCGACTTCTTCGATGAAGGCCCAGCGGGGGTCGATTATCGGCTGGTGACCCGCGAATATCAGATCGTAATCGTGCACGTTGGCGTCGCCGGCCGATTTTGTATCGATCGAAATGTCGACCGGGTTGGGAATGAAGGCCATTGGTCGAAGCCCGGAAAACCCCTTGAGCGTCTGTCCGCCGGTCGTCGCAAAGCCAATGTCGGCTTCCTCAAGGAGATAGCGGAATTGTGCGGCCGGCGTTGGGTCGCTGATATCGTCGATGGAGATCGCGGCGATTTTGACAGCTGGGGCGACGTCGCGGACGCGTCTTGCGGTCTCCGGCGTTATCATGTGGCTTTGCTGCAGGATCAGAAGCGTGGGTTTGAGCTCGCTTGCGATTTCGATGAGACGTTTGTTTGCAAGCCACTTGCCGAGCTGCCGCATGCCCAACGCGTAGTCCGCGGTATCGCGGTCGGAGAACTGATAGACGAAATGGCCGTTGCGGATAAAACCGTTCATCAGTCTGCGGTGGAAGGCGTAATAGAAGCCACCGCCGTATTTATGGTTATTGCCAGGGCTGACGAGCAAAATGCGCATGAAGTGACCTTGCAGCCGGTTCCGGGAGACTTCCTGTCTATCGACCTATCGCTGATTGCTCCACGGTTCCTTGTGCCGGAATTGCAGCTGCTAGGTCGCTAGGATTCAAACATTTTCCATTTGTAGCGTAGGGGGTGTAGTCTAGCCTTTCTGGTTCATCAAGAAGCATTCAGCTTAGGGTCTAGGCGAAATAGATTTGTCAGCGCGTCTCGCCATGCAGGCGGACCTTGATCGCTCTTAATCGGACTTCCAAGACGGGAACCTCACCTTGATCCTGGCTGCTAACAACACTCGTAACCTAACCGGACAGAGATTGGGGCGTTTGCTAAGATAGCAGCCCTGCCGGGCTCAAGAATTCGCGTTTCCGGTCGGCTTGGTTCTCCGGGATAGCGAGGAGGTCCCCATACATGACATTCCTGGTCTACCTTGCGCTGGTGTTGGCGCTGTTGGTTGCATTGGCAATGATGAAGGCGCGGCTCGTGGTCTGGGCCGGGGCTTTCGCGGTGGCTGTCCTTCTGTGGCAGATGGGTGTTTTTACTGGCGAGGGCAACTTTCCGCCGACCAGTATCCTGGGCTTACTTGCTTGGTTACCTGCCGTAGCGCTGGCCGCGCTGGCGATACCGGCGTTGCGCAGGCAACTTGTGATCGCACCGATCTTTGCCACTGTTCGGAAGGTGCTGCCGCGGGTTTCGGAGACGGAACAGCAGGCACTGGAGGCGGGAACCGTCGGGTTTGACGCGGAGCTGTTTTCGGGCAAACCGGATTGGAACCGGCTGCTTGATCTTCCGGGTATCGAGCTGACGAGGGAAGAAAGAGAGTTTTTAGACGGACCCACCCAGGATCTCTGCCGGATGATCGATGATTGGCAGATCCGATTTCAGAAGAAGAAAATCCCGCAGGAGATCTGGGACTTCGTCGCGCAGCACGGCTTCCTTGGAATGCTGATCTCCAAAGAGCATGGCGGGCTAGGTTTTTCGGCGCAGGCGCAGTCGCTGATCCTTGGTAAGATTTCCTCGCGGTCACCAGACGTGGCGACGATCGTCATGGTGCCGAATTCGCTGGGTCCTGGAGAGCTTATAGAAAAATACGGAACCGATCAGCAGAAGTCGCATTTCCTGCCCCGGCTGGCGAAGGGAGAAGAGATTCCATGCTTTTCGCTGACCGGGCCGACGTCGGGCTCGGATGCGGCGACTATGCGCGATATCGGTCGTGTCGAGCGGGGCCAGCATGAGGGCCGCGAAACGCTCGGGATCCGGCTCAACTGGGAAAAGCGCTACATCACGTTAGGGCCGACAGCGACCCTGGTGGGGCTGGCGTTCCGGTTGTTTGATCCGGACAACTTGCTTGGCGGGGGTGATGACGTCGGTATCACACTGGCGCTCATCCCCGCGGATCATCCCGGCGTTGAAATTGGCCGCCGGCACCTGCCCTCCGGATCGGCATTTCCGAATGGCCCGAACTGGGGCAGAGATGTCTTCATCCCGGTCGATTGGGTGATCGGTGGCAAAGAACGCGTCGGTCAGGGCTGGCGGATGCTGATGGAGTGCCTTGCGGCCGGCCGCGCGATCTCCTTGCCGTCATCGGCGACGGCTGGAGCGAAGACGATGCTGCGCCATACGTCGGCCTATGCCCGAATACGCAAACAGTTCGGCATTCCGATTGCGCGCATGGATGGTGTCGCGCAGCCGCTGGCGCGGATCGCGGAGGCTGCCTACGTCAACGAAGCGGCCCGTGCGGTCACGGCGGCGATGATTGTTGCGGGTGAAAAGCCGTCGGTTATATCGGCGCTGATGAAGTATCAGACCACCGAGCGCATGCGGCAGGCTGTCAACGACGCCATGGATATCCATGGCGGGCGAGCCATTTGTGACGGACCGTCAAACTACTTGCAGGCTGCCTACCAGATGGTGCCGGTCGGGATCACCGTTGAAGGTGCGAACATCCTAACCAGAACGCTGATCACATTCACTCAGGGAGCGCTGCGGTCGCATCCTTATCTCTACCGGGAAATACAAGCGGCGCAGCATAAGGACCGTCAGGCGGGATTGGAGGCCTTCGAAGACGCCTTCAGTCAGCATGTGGCTTACTCGGTCTCCAACGTGGCTGGCGCGGCGTTTCACAATCTCAGCTTTGGCAGCTTCGGCCAAGCGCCGCTCGATTCAGGACCGATGGCGAGGTGGTACAGGCAGTTGTGGCGGCAGTCCCGAAACTTCGCGTTGGTCGCTGACGTTGCCGTCGCGACGCTTGGTGGCGGCATGAAGACCCGGCAGATGTTGACGGGACGCATGGCCGATGCGTTGTCGGAGCTCTATCTGCTGTCGTGCGTTCTCAAGCGGTTTGATGATGAAGGGCAGCCTCAAGCGGACCTGATGTTTGTCGAAATGGCCATGCGTAACGGGTTGGAGCGCTTCCAAAACGCGCTAAGCGGTGCCATCGATAATTTCCCGAACACGGCCGCGCGCTGGTTCCTGGGCCTTATCGTGTTTCCGTTTGGCCTTCCCTATCGACCGGCTTCCGATGGGCTTACACGCAAGGTTGCACGTGCGGTGACGGAGCCCGGCGAGACGCGGGATCGCCTGACGCGGGATATCTTCTTCTCGAAGGTTGCAGACGATCCGACCGGACTTCTAGAAGAGAC
>JAUWFF010000080.1 GCA_030607105.1 Filomicrobium sp. | reverse complement strand
GCGCCGCCGATAGCCTTAGCGGGGCTTTTGTTTGCGCGCCTGCAGACTACCGCTAGGCACGCTCAAAAAACTCCAACACACCGTCCTTGAAGACCTTGTCTCCGACTGCCTTCATGTGTTCGCGGTCCGGAATCACGAGTGCCTGCGCCGTCGGGATTAGTTCGGCCAGCTCCTCTGCGGAGCCTGCAATAACGTCCTTACTTCCAACCGCAACGAGCACCGGGCAGGCCAGGCGCGCCACGTCGTCTCGGCTGATCGGATCGCGCGAAGAGCGAATACACGCCGCAAGCGCTTTAAGATCGCTGTTCGTTTGTTCCGCAAAGGCTCTAAATGTCCGCGCCGTGGGATTGACGACATCATCAATACTCTCAGCTTCCAGGGCGTGGGCGATCGGCCCGGTACCCGCCATTCCCCGCACCATGTTGATGCCCAGGCCTCCGAACACCGCCATGCGGACTCGGGAGGGGTGTTTCAGCGCCAAAAAGGCGGTGATCCGCGCACCCATGGAATAACCCATCACGTACGCGGTCTCGATCCCGAGGTGGTCGAGTAGGCGCCTTGCGTCTTCTGCCATCAGCGGCCCGCCATAAGCCACCATGTCATGCAGTTTCTGACTTTGCCCATGCCCGCGGTTGTCGAACGCGACAACGCGATAGCCGGCCCCCGTCAGGGTTGAGACCCAGCCAGACGAAATCCAATTCATCCCGACATGAGAAGCAAAGCCATGGATAAGCAGGATAGGTAGCGCCTTAGCCGGCCCGGCGGGTAGCTCATCGATGTAGGCGATCTCCACGCCATCGGAGTCGAATGTCTGCATTTCGGCTGGTCCTTCGGGCCTCAACGACGGAAATGTCGCGCAAAGCGATGACTTCCGCCACTACCATTTCCCGCGCGCGCCCGCTATCGTTGAGCGGAATTACTTCAGCATCCAAGAGAGCATTATGGCCACCACCAAAACTCCCCATCTTGCAAATGATGAAGGTGCAGAAAAAATCTTTGTCGGCGTCAAGGAACTCCAGTGCATGGGTGCCCGTGCTCCATATGATCATCCGCACATCTATCTCGACATGGGCGCCGATGACCAGATTCTGTGCCCGTACTGTTCGACACTCTATGTCTATGACAGCCGCCTCGCAGCCAACGAGAGCGATCCCAAGGATGCCATTGTGAACCTTGAAGAGGAAACGGCCGGCTGAGCAGGCGGGTCTTTCAATGAACCTTGCAGACCATTGATCCCCAGCCCCCGACCAAATCCTCCCCGTTGCGAATCCTGATCGCCGGCGGCGGCATCGGTGGCCTTGCAGCCGCTTTGGCGCTTGCGCGTACTGGCGCGGAAGTCCGCGTATTCGAGAAACGCGCGAACCCCAACGAAGACGGTGCCGGTATCCAGATCGGTCCGAACGGAACACGCATCCTGCAATCGCTGGGGCTTGCCGACCATCTCAAGTCCAAGGTCACCGCACCGAAGGCGTTGTATGTCCACGATGGACCTATGGGGGTGCGGGTGGCCGAACTCCCGCTCGGCGACTGGCTCGCTGAGCGCCATGGCGCCCCATACTGGGTGGCCCACCGCGCCGACCTTCACGCTGCCTTGAGCAGTGCTGTTGACGCTCACCCTCTGATCGAATTTCGGCACGGCATTGAGATAGAAGGTACCGAGACTTACACCGACGAAGTCCTTGCCAGAAGTGGCGGACAGCTTGTTGGAGCCGGCGACCTCTTAATCGCCGCCGATGGACTGAGATCAACGCTACGCCAAAGCCTGTTCGACGCACGTCGGCCGCGCTACAGCGGCAAGAGCGCCGCGCGCACCGTTATCAGCATAGAACAGATTCCCGGCGGCATTTCACAAGAAAGCGTCGGCATATGGCTCGCGCCGAAAGGCCACGTCGTCCACTATCCGGTTCGAGGAGGGCGCGAACTTGCTATCGTTGTCATCCGCAACGACTTGGCTATCGACGAAGGCTGGGCCTCGGCGGTAAACCATGAATGGGTCAAGGACGCGGTCCAGAACTTCGCCGCCCCGGTCCGGAATTTAATCGCTGCATCAGACAGTTGGCGCAAATGGGCCCTTTTTGAATTGCCGCCCCTGAAGACTTGGACCGCCGATCGTATTGTCCTGCTAGGTGATGCCGCCCACCCCGTCTTGCCGTTCTTGGCCCAAGGCGCGGTTCTGGCGCTTGAAGATGCGCTCACGCTGGCACGTTGCCTTTCCGACTGCGAAACCGTTCGCAAGGCGCTCCGCTCCTACCAGACACAAAGATGCCGGAGGGCACAGACCGTCCAGGCCGCTTCGCGCCGCAACGGTAAGACCTATCACCTCGATGGCCCGATGCGTCAGGCGCGCAACATGACGCTCACCGTAAGCCCGCCAAAACGGATTATGGCGTCCTACGATTGGCTCTATGGGTGGCGGCCCAGCGTCTGAACCTTCAACGATGTCTGAAGCATCAATTGCGCCAGAACTCGATGCGGAGCAGCACCAAAACGGTGAAGAGCTCCAATCGGCCCATCATCATCGCGAGTGACAAAATCCACTTGGCCAGCACCGGGAGGCCCGAGTAGTTGCCCGCCGGTCCTACGATCGGCCCCAGCCCCGGACCCACATTGCCCACTGCCTGTGCTGATGCCGACAGCGCTGTCACAAGATCGAGGCCCATGGCCGACAGGACAACCGTGAAAAGCCCAACCGTCGACATGTAGATCGCCAGAAAAGCAACCACCGAGAACGGCACGTCCGCCGGCAGCCGCTTGCCGTTATAGACCAATGTCACGACCCGGTTTGGACTCATCAGGTGGACGAAGTGGCTGCGGATAAGCAGGCCGGTCACCTGCAACCGGTAGATCTTGATACCGCCCGTCGTAGAGCCGGCACAGCCGCCAACGAACATTAACAAGAAGAACAATCCGACCGCGAACGTACCCCACTGCGTATAATCAGAACTGGCGTAGCCCGTTGTTGTTACGATTGACGTGACATTGAACGTGGCCGTGCGCAGGGCCGTTGCAAAGTCCATATCACGCGCCGTCATCAGCCAGAACGTCACGATCAGGCACACGCCGACGAGAAACCCCACCAGGCCCCGCACCTGACTGTCTTCCATGACCGCACGCGGCTGACCGCGCAATGCCTTGATGTAGACAACGAACGGCAGCGCCCCGAGCACCATGAAGACGATGCAGGCCCACTCTATAGACGGCGATTTGAAGAACCCGAAGCTCTCATCGTGTGTCGAGAAGCCAGCCGTGGCCACTGTCGTCAGGCCATGACAAACCGCGTCGAAGGCGGTCATCCCTAAGGCCCCGTAAGTTATAATGCAGATGATGATCAAGCCGACATAGATCGCTGCAATCGCCGTCGTGAGCTCAAGCGCACGCGGCAGCACCTTTTCCGACCGGTCCGAGTGCTCCATCTGAAAAAGCTGCATACCACCGACGCGCAGAAACGGCAGCATGATCATCGCCATCACAATGATCCCGAGCCCGCCGAGGCCCTGCAGGATGGCCCGCCATAGGAGAATGCCTCGAGGCAGCTGATCAAGCTTGGTCAGCACCGTCGCCCCGGTCGTCGTCAGACCGGACATGGCCTCGAAATAAGCATCGGTGTAGCTGAGGCCGACACCGATAAACGGAATTGCCGCGAACGCAGTCACCACCACCCAGCAGGCGGTCGTCAAAAGGAAGCCATCCTTGACGGTGAGCTGCACCGGCTGGTCGTCCTGAGAGGCCAGAATAAGAAGCCCGCCGATAAAGAAAGTGGCGATCGATGAGGCGAAGAAGACCAGCCAGTCGCGATCGCCGTCGGCGAAGTCAACCAGCGCCGGCAGCAACATCGCGAATGCATTGGTGCATAAGAGCAGGCCGAGAGCGGAGAAGATCGGACGCAGATGGAGCAAAGGGGCGGCCTCACTTCAACGGCTGGACAGCTTGTGGCTCGCATTCACATTATGATGACTTCGAGCATAGTCCGAGCACTCGGACCTTTCCGACAAAAGACCTTTCAAACCCGAATCACGTGGACCCGTTGTACTGTCTCGGACTTTGGTAAACCAAGCGTCAAGAAACCAGAATGGCAATCGTAAATGGTGCGAGGGCGTCAACATAGTCTGTTGACTCGCATAGACGTTCGGAATTTTCGGAGAGAAACGCACAACCCATTGAACACGCGTTCTGTTATTTGCCGTCCGAGCACCCGAACCCGCCACCTGTCGGGGTTTCAACGATAATTCTATCCCCTGCAGCGAGCTCTGTTTCGTCGCAGCCTGTGAGCTTTTCGAAGCACCCGCCAGAGCGCTCCACAAGGTTGCATCCGCAATTTCCGACCCCTCCACCATCAACCCCTTGCGGCGCCAGCTCCCGGTAGCCGGACAAGATCGCCGCATGCATCGGCTCAAGGAACCGCAAAGCGCGCCTCGTCCCGTCACCGGCCTGCTGACGTCCTCGGCCACCGGAGCCCCGAACGATCGAAAATTGATCGAGCACGACGGGATAACGCAACTCCAGCACCTCCGGGTCCGTGAGACGCGTATTCGTCATATGCACCTGCACACCCGCCACGCCGTCGAAGTCAGGCCCCGCCGGAGAGCCTGAGCAAATTGTCTCGTAGTACTGCCGCGTGTCGTCACCGAAAGTGAGGTTGTTCATTGTCCCCTGCGAAGTCCCAAGCCCCTTCAGCGCCATGAACAGCGCATTGGTAACGACCTGGCTCGTTTCGACGTTACCTGCGACGACGGCCGCCGGATAGGTGGGTTTCAGAAACGAGCCATCCGGAACCACGATCTTCAGTGGCCTGAGACACCCGGCATTCAATGGAATTGGCTCCCCTGTCATCACCCTGAAGACATAAAGGACTGCCGCACGGGTAACCGGTTCGGGCGCGTTGAAGTTATCCTCGCGGACCTGCGATGTGCCAGTGAAATCAACAACCGCCGACCGACTTTCGCGATCGATCGAGATCTTCACGTGAACTTCCGCGCCAGTGTCGGTTGTCACGACGGCTTCACCGTCATCAAGCCGCGCGATCAACGCACGAACGCTTTCCTCGGCGTTATCCTGCACGTGTCCCATGTAAGCCGTCACGACATCGCGCCCGAAGTGCTCGATCATCTTCGCTATCTCGTCTGCACCGCGCGCATTGGCGGCGACTTGGGCCTTGAGATCGGCGATGTTCTTGTCGGGCTGACGGGCCGGATAGCGTGCACCTGTCAGCAAAGCCCGGATTTCCTCTTCGCGGAACCTGCCGCCTTCGGCGAGCTTCACGCAGTCGATGAGCACACCTTCCTGTTCAATCGAGGTTGCGCGCGGCGTCATGGAGCCAGGCGTTAGCCCGCCAATGTCTTCATGGTGCCCACGGCTTGCGACATAAAACAGAATTTCATCGCCAGCTTCCGCGAACACCGGCGTCACCACCGTAATGTCTGGCAAATGCGTGCCGCCGTTGTAAGGCGCGTTCAACACGTAGACATCACCAGGACGCATCTCGGAGCGCTTCTCGCGGATCACGGTTTCGATCGCCGCATCCATTGAACCCAGATGCACCGGCACATGTGGAGCATTCGCCACTAAGCCACCATCGGGATCGAACAGTGCACAGGAGAAGTCTAGCCGTTCCTTGATGTTCACCGACCGTGCAGTGAGCTTCAGCGATTCCCCCATCTGCTCGGCGACTGCCATGAACAAGTTGTTGAACACCTCCAGCAGCACGGGATCAGCCTGCGTGCCTAGCCGCTCGTTGAAACGCGGTTCAACACGCCGCAGGACGAGATCATCGCGGAGGCTGACTTCAAGCCGCCAGCCCGGTTCCACGATGACGGTTTGATGCGGCTCAACAATCCTGGCAGGCCCCTCGACAACCGCACCGGGGCCGATCGCTTCCCGCCGCAGGGTGATCGCCGCATGCCATTGGCCCTGCGAAAAGAAGCTGTCCGTTCGCTCCGCGCTACCCTCTGCTGGCCGCGCAGAGGATGCTTCGGACGCATCGCCATCCAACACCTCTGGCTCATTCGCTTTGTGTTGGCCTCCGAAACCCGACGTCGTAGCCTCAACCTCGGTCGCGGCTATGACGATCGCCTTTTCCGGTGACAGAAATCCGAACCGCCTCTGATGCTCGACTTCAAAGTCACGGCGCATGAACCCTGGCTCCGAGACCTCCACCGCGAATGCGGTGTCGGTACCCTCATAGCGCAAGTGGGCGAACGATCTAATCTCGATGCCATCATATTCGGCGCCGTCGTCCAGAAGCTCTTCGGTGAC
>JAUWFF010000337.1 GCA_030607105.1 Filomicrobium sp. | reverse complement strand
GGAACTGAGCAGATCCGCCCATGAGGCCCCATCGAGAAACATGAGCTCCGGCGGTACCGGCCGGTAGGGCGGTGCTCCAAAGGTCTCCGCCTCCAAGGACTCCGCGCGCGCTTCATAATGTTCGACAATCTGCTCAAAGCGCTGCCGCACCGCCTCATCGGCATTATTGTCAAAAGACACGGCGGCATCGGGCGCGTAATCGACGAGCGTTTCCAACGTCTCATGAAACAGGGGCAGCCAGTGTTCCTGACCGGGATAGCGGCTGCCGGCGCTGACGGCTTCATAGAGTGGGTCGACACCATGCCCGCCGCCGAACAGTTCCACATAGCGCTGGCGAAAACGGCTGGTTGCTGCCTCCCCGAGCGCCACTTCCGCGATCGGCATCAAGACTACTTTCTGCACCGATTTCATCGTGCGCTGCGTTTGTGGGTCAAACGACTTGATGCTCTCCAGAGTATCGCCAAAAAAGTCGAGCCGGACCGGCATCGACCGCCCCGGCGGGAACAGGTCCAAAATCCCCCCGCGCACTGCGTACTCGCCAGGTTCCATGACGGTACCCGTGCGCGTGAACCCGGCAAGCTGCAATCGCACCAGCAATCGGTTCATGTCGATGCGTTGGCCCGGCGCCACCTGCTTCAAGCTAGCGCGCAGGAAGTCTCGAGGCGGAACGCGCTGGAGGATCGAATTCACGGTCGTCAGCACGACCGTCGGCCGCTTGCGACGGCCAACGCAAAGCTTGGCAAGCGTTGCGATCCGCCGTGCGACAATCTCCGGATTGGGTCCGATGCGATCGTATGGCACCGTATCCCAGGCCGGGAACGACAACACCCTCACGTCCGGGGCAAAAAAAGCTAGGCCCGCTTCGAGTTGAGCCAGCCGCCGGTCATCGCGCGCCACATGCACAACAATGCCCGGTTGCGCATCGGCGTCTGCGGGGATTTCACGCACCAGCTGCCCCAGCACCCAGGGCTCCATACCCTCAGGCACACTTGTGAGTTGCACATCACGCTGCTGCGACGCGCTGTCCGTATCCACCTTTTCGTTCATCCTCATTCCAGCAACGTTGAACAACGCAACGCCGCTCAATCAAATCCGTTGAGCCGCCGAACCTCGCCCACCAAGGCAGCGAACGCCGCATCGGCAACCGGCGCGCCCTTCATGATCCACTGCTCCAGCTGCGGTTCCGGCAACGCCAGAAACTGCTCAAATAACCCCATCTCATCGACGCTCATTTCTGCAACACGCTGCTCAGCGTAGCGCCCCATGACGATATCCAGTTCCTTGGTACCACGATGTTGCGCCCGGTAAATCGCTCTGCGGCGGCGAACTTCAAGCTCTTCCATACATCAAAGCCTTAGCGTTTGTGGCCGGGAAATTTCCGCGCGCCGGCCTTTTGTCAGTGCACAGCCCGTAGCCCCGCTTGACCCGGACAGGCTCACCCGCTTTCTTCGGGGGCCGGACAACCCGATGGGTTCGCGTGATATAACGCTAGCCAACGGCGCGGAAAAGCCAATCCATCCGCAAAGCGTGTTTCGTGACCAACAGACCGCCCGAATGACACCGCAGATGCCGGTTGGGCATCCGAAGCGGAAACCAAAATGCGGATGCCGAGTGGGTATCCCAGCGTAAGCAAGAAAATGCGCCCAGAACACCTGACCCCTCTGTTTGCACCCGCCCAAAGCCTCGCAGGCATTGGCCCGCGCCTCGTCGTCCTTCTCGCCAAGGCGCTACCAATGCCCGCCAACGTCAACGAACCGCGCATCATCGACCTACTGTGGCACCTTCCAACCGGTATCGTCGACCGCCGCGCGGAACCAAGCATCGCCCATGCCGCCCCGGGCAGCATCGTCACTTTGAAGGTACGCGTCTTGCGCCACAGGCCGTCTCCGCGCGGCAACAAGAAAGCGCCCTACAAGGTCTGCTGCGAGGATGAAACCGGCCCCCTGGACCTCGTTTTCTTCCACGCCGACCGGCGCTTTCTGGAACGTCAGCTTCCCGAGGGCGAAGAACGCTTCATATCTGGCCGCATCGAGCAGTACGGCCAAAAACTGCAAATGACGCACCCCGACTACATCGTTCCACCCGACGCCCGAAGCGAGCTGCCTCTGCTCGAACCCGTTTACGGACTGACCGCCGGATTATCCGGCAAGGTTCTCTACAAGGCCGTGCGCCAGGCACTGGACAAGGTCCCGCAACTACCCGAGTGGCAGGAGCCAAACTGGATGGCCGAGCGCAAGTGGCCGCCCTTCAAAGACGCAATCATGCGCCTGCACCGCCCCAAGGAGGCCACGGACACCTCGACCGGCAGCGATCCCTGGCAGCGCCTGGCCTACGACGAGTTATTGGCCGGCCAGATCGCCCTCGCCATTGTCCGCGCAAAGCTCAAAGCCCAGGCCGGCCGCAAGATTGAAGGCGACGGCCGCATCCGCGAGAAGGTCCGCCAGGCCCTGCCCTTTGCCCTCACCAACTCCCAGGTCGGATCGCTCGAAGAAATCGACGCCGACATGGCCGGGCCATATCGCATGCTGCGCCTTCTGCAGGGCGATGTCGGCTCCGGCAAAACCGTGGTCGCCTTGATGGCCATGGCCAATGCCATTGAAACTGGCGCTCAGGCCGCTTTGATGGCACCAACCGAGGTCCTCGCCCGGCAGCACATGGAGACTATCGAACCGCTGGCCAACCAGGTCGGCCTTCGCGTCGCGCTCCTCACAGGCCGTGAAAAAGGTAAGGCTCGCAAACAAGTCCTCGAACTCCTCGCCTCCGGCTATCTCAACATCCTGATCGGCACCCACGCTCTCTTCCAGCCAGATGTTGTGTTTGCCGACCTCGCCCTCGCGGTCATCGATGAGCAGCACCGCTTCGGCGTCCACCAACGCCTTGCGCTCCAGGCCAAGGGCCGATCCGGCGGGGCCAACATGCTGGTGATGACCGCCACTCCAAGTCCACGCACGTTGTTGATGACGCACTACGGCGATCTCGACGTCTCCCGACTGACCGAAAAACCGCCAGGTCGCAAGCCGATCGTGACCAAGGCTCTTCCTGTCGACGCCATGGAACGGTTGATCGATCGCCTGCGCACCCAACTGAACGAGGGCGCTCAGGTCTA
>JAUWFF010000053.1 GCA_030607105.1 Filomicrobium sp. | reverse complement strand
GGCGAAACAATCTTGTCGTTACATGCTACCGTGATATCCGGTTTCGGCCATCCCATCGCCCGTGTTCGGGAGTCCTATCGGCGCGTGTTGATCGATGGCGGCATGTGAGGGACCGCAGCTGCTCGCCCTAAAGCCCGAAACGAAATGGCACGCGCCAAGAGTTCCCTTGCCTGCTAGTTATTCGAGAGCGGCGGCAAACTCTGAAGTCCCAGCCGAAGCCAGCTTACCCGCGATCGTAGCCTTTCTCTTCGAGTTCCGACAGATAGGCCGCCCAGCGTTGCTCTTTTTCTTCGCCCAGAAGCTCCAGGTAGCTCCACGCGTAGAGCCCGGTGTTGTGCCCATCGTCAAAGTGGATCTTGACGGCGTAATTGCCAACTGGCTGCAGTTGCGTAATACGGACGTTCCTCTTTTTGGGAACGGTAACGCGCTGGTCCGCCGAATGCCCCTGCACTTCCGCCGACGGACTCATCACGCGCAGCATTTCCGCTGAGAGCGTGAAGGTCCTACCGTCGTCAAAGGTGACATCAAGCGACTTCCCATCTTCGGCCAGATCCAGTTTCGGCGGCGCAACGCCATGCCCGGTCGCTTTCTCGACTTCCGACCAAACGCGCGCGGCGATGTCCCGGTAGATCTGTGAGTGCGGGTTATCGGGCGCGGTCGCTGTGATCGGCTGCCCGTTGTCGGATTTCTCGCGGATCTCCATATGCAGCGGTACCCCGCCAAGGAATGGAACCGAGAGCTTTTGTGCTTCGATGCGCGCGCCGCCATGTCCGAAGATATGGCTTTCCTCGCCGCACTTGGGACAGACGAAGGTGCTCATATTCTCGACGATGCCGAGCACCGGAACGTTAACCTGCTCAAACATGGCAAGGCCCTTGCGCGCGTCGATCAAAGCCAGATCCTGGGGTGTCGAAACGATCACCGCTCCCGACAAAGGCACCTGCTGCGCCATCGTCAACTGCACGTCGCCGGTGCCTGGCGGCATGTCGATCAAGACGACATCAAGCTCGCCCCACGCCACCTGGAACAGCATCTGATGCAACGCCTGAACGACCATCGGTCCGCGCCAAACGATGGGTTGTCCTTCTTCAACAAGGAAGCCCATCGACATGACTTTCAGACCATAGCCTGACAGCGGATTGACAATTTTACCGTCGGCCGCCGTCGGCCGGCCGGTGATCCCCAATAGGCGTGGCTGTGAAGGCCCGAAGATATCGGCGTCGAGAATGCCGACCTTGAGCCCGATCGCCTGCAGGCCAAGCGCCAGGTTCACGGTGGTTGTCGATTTGCCGACACCGCCTTTCCCGGAGGCAATGGCAATGAGGTGCTTGACGTTCGGCATGCCGTCGGTTTGAGCGCCAGCTCCCGCTTGCGGCACCTGCTGCTGCTGTTGCCCGTTGACGTGCGCGCCGTTCGTTTGACCCGGCATGCGCGCCCGCGCTTCCGCGACACGGGGACTGTCCTGCACACCGCCGCCGACCGGACTGCCTTGGTTGGCGCCCGCCGTTCCTGCTTGCGCCTCCGCTGTCAGCACAGCAGTCGCCCCGGCAATGCCGTCGATTTCCGAAACCACCTTTTGCGCCGCCTGCCGCAGCGGCTCGAGTTCCTCGGCCTTCTCGGGTGGTACCGTGATCGAGAAGTAGACTCGGTCATCTTTTTGCAGGATCTCTGACACCAGACCTAAATCAACGATATTGCCCTCAAGCTCAGGGCCCTTCACACGGCGTAGTTCAGACAGGATCTGGTCCTTAGAAACGGACATATTGGCTTCGTCTCCCGGGGAGTTATGAATCGAAAAGGCTTTGAACAGGCGCGCGCAACGCACCCTCGGCCAGCGATCACGAGGCGTGTCTGGATAGAACACCCATTTTGGCAGACACCTTCCGCGCAGTCGCGAGGCCGAAATTTATTTCCTACTCACCTGATAAGGTATACTGCGGACGATGCCAAGAGCTTTGCACGTCCAATCGCCCCAAAAAACCGCGACCGACTGTGCTATTAGGGGCGCCTCAACAAACTACCGCCAAAACGATGCGAGGACGAATTCCTTGAGCCGACCACTGAAACAGTTCCAGGTCCGCCCCACACCCGACGATCCCGCACTGTCGGTCACCGTCTCCGGCATCGACCACGACCGCCGGGAAGTCGACACCATCGTGGTCACCGAGCTGGCCCTGACGCTATTTCTCAACGCCCGCGAGATCGTCACCATGATGACCATCGGGGACCACCCGGACCTTCTCGCCGTCGGCTTCCTGCTCAACCAGGGCATGTTGCAGCCCGACGACCAGATCGTCGGCATCGACTATGAGGAAGATATCGCAACCGTTGTTGTGCGCACTGCCAGGGAAACCGATTACGAAGAAAAACTGAAAAAGAAGGTGCAGACCTCAGGTTGCGCGCAGGGCACCGTGTTCGGCGACTTGCTCGAAGAGCTCGACGGCATTGAGTTGTCCCAGACCGCACGGTTGAAGACCTCATGGCTCTATGCGCTGACCAAGAAGATCAACACCGAGCCAAGCCTTTATCTCAAAGCCGGGGCCATCCACGGTTGTGTCCTTTGTAAGAAGGACGAGCCGCTGGTCTATATGGAGGATGTCGGGCGCCACAACGCCATCGACAAAATCGCCGGCTTCATGTTCATGAACGCCGTTACCCCGGAGGACAAAATCTTCTACACGACGGGCCGGCTCACCTCCGAGATGATCATCAAGTGTGTGAAGATGCGCATCCCGATCCTGGTTTCTCGCTCTGGCTTTACCGCCTGGGGGGTCGAACTCGCCCGCCAGGCCGGCCTGACGCTGATCGGTCGCGCCCGCGGCAAGCGCTTCGTCTGCCTATCGGGTATTGACCGCGTCGAGTTCGATGCCGACACCGGCGCCCTTGAGGAAGAGGACCGCAAACACGCCCGCAAAGGAAGCAAGCCCAAGAACGATAAGACGCCATGACCATCACCAAAGATCGCATTACCGGCGCGCTGTTAGCTGGCGGCCAGTCGCGGCGCATGGGCGGCGGCGACAAGGGCCTGCGCGAAATCAACGGGCGGCCGATGCTCGCTCACGTTCTCAACCGCTTCGCCCCTCAGGTTGCAGGCATCGTGTTGAACGCCAATGGCGACCCGGCACGTTTCGCTGCTTTCGGTCTCCCGGTCGTTGCTGATTCTATTATCGGCAACGTCGGCCCGCTGGCGGGCGTGCTGGCCGGTATGCACTGGTCGGTCGAGAACGAGCCTTCAGCCACCCATATCGCTACCGTCTCCACCGACGCCCCGCTCATTCCTGAAGACCTCGTCGCGCGCCTCGCTGCATCCCTCGAAGGCCGAACCGAAAGGATCGCACTGGCGGCATCCGGAGGCCATAAGCACCCCGTGATCGGCCTGTGGCCGGTGGCGCTTGCCGACGACCTGGAAGCCGCCCTCAACGAAGGTGTGCGCAAGGTGCTGCACTGGACTGACCGGCATGGTACTTTGATTGTGGAGTTTCCGTTTGTTGGTGTTGCCGGGGCAGAGATTGACCCCTTTTTTAACGCCAACACACCGGAGGAGTTCGAAGAAGTGGCGGCTCTCATGTCCCAGTTATCCGCAGGGTCGTGAAGGACAAGTCCGCCCCTTGGTAGGATGCACCCAACATGATGCGCACGCCACATGGCGCCCCGATCATCGGTATTGCAGGCTGGAAAAAGTCCGGAAAGACGACGCTCACCGTCCGCCTCATCGAAGAGTTCACAAGGCGCGGGCTGAAAGTTGCTTCCTTGAAGCACGCTCATCACGCGTTTCAGATCGACGACCAGGAAACCGACTCCGCCCGCCATCGCCGCGCCGGCGCCCGCCAGGTCGCAGTGGTTTCTGCCAAGCGCTGGGCGCTCATTAGCGAACTAGACGGTGCCCCCGAACCCGATTTCCACGAAGTCATCGCGGCACTGGACCCCTGCGACCTCGTCATTGTTGAGGGCTACAAGTCGGCCCCGATCTACAAGATTGAGGCACGTCGCCGGGCTTCCATTACGCAAACCCCCTTGGCCATTGACGATCCCCTCGTGATCGCCATCGCCGCTGACCATGAAGTGGACCATGTCGGCCTGCCGGTATTCACGCTGGACGATATCCCCGGTCTTGCTGACTTTCTCGATGCGCGCCTTGGACCGCTGCGCCCGGCGCGCGTGAGGCGCGCCGCCGTTCGCGACGAGGAGCACTTGTAATGCTCGCGTCGCGTCTGCGTTGGTTTGCTGCTTTGTTTGTTGCTGCCTGTGCAACGGCGGCGTCCGCCGATGACCCGCCGGTCCCGCCCGGCCTCGATCCGGGAGGTGAGGCTATCGCGCTCATCACCGATGGAGTCGACTATACAATTCCTGAAATCGCCGCGAGGCTTGCCCGCGACGGAGAGGGCGAGCCTATTGCCTTTGACCTCGTCGACGGCGATGTACGGCCCTATTCACCGGCCGGCCAGGGACGTGGGACTGGGCTCGCCAGGATTGTGCTCGCGACCCACCCCGGCAGTCGCCTTGTCCTAGTTCGAGTCGCCGCGTCGAACCCCGTCGCACTTGCCAGAGCCGCTGTATTTGCCTCGCGGACGCCCGCCCGTGTAGTCTTGGTCGGTTTCTGGGGAAGCGAGCCGGAACTTTGGAAACCTTTCGCTGAGGCTGCGCGCGCCGCCAGTAAAGTTACGTTTGTTCTCCCCGGCGGCACGTCGGCGGCCCGGACCTCGGGCGACGTTTTTCCCGCGGCTTTTAAAGTGCGAAACGCCGTTGTCGCAGCTGATCTGACGGTGAAGGACGTGGAGGTAGGATCGAAGGTGCCCGTCGACGCCTGGCTGGGCAACAAGGCGAACAAGGACTACTTGGTTCCCCTCGACGCAGCCGCGCCCGCTACCGACGCAGCTGGCCCGCATCCGCTTGTCAGTGACTCTGTCGACGGTGCCGCGTTTGTCGCCGCCCTGACCGCATGTTTCGCAACGTCGGACCTCAACGGCGCGGAAAAAAAGAAAAAGCTGCTCGAACGCGCGCCGTTCAAAGGACAAGGCAGGTATTTCTTCGACCTGACCTTTGCCTGCACGCGTCAAGATAGCGCCAACCAGAAGATGTGACGGGGCGACGAAACCCCGACCAACTTAACGAGGCCCGCAATGCCCGCCGATCCAGATTTGCCCAACCGCAAAGCCCGCCGTGCAGCCGCCAAGACCGAGGGCACGCTTGATGCGGCTGGGTTCCTCAAGGTGGCCGACAAGTTCATCGATGTCGCCAACCGCCAGAACGCGCATGTTCGCGCGACCGACCTACACATGGCGTTTCTCTACGCCGCCGCTCGCTATAACGCTTTCGTCGCAAAAACCATTCTCGACGTCGACAACCATGAAGTGTTCGTCAAGGAAATGGCCGAGCAGTACAAGGAAATGCTTCGCCAGAACCTAGCCGACCCCAGTCTGGGCGACGAAGAAAGCGGTGACGCTTAGCGGGGATCACTAAGCTTTGGGGTCTTGTTCGGCCTGCTCCGCCTCAAACTCGGCGAGCATTTCTTGGTCAGCCTGTTTGACGCTGGCTGCGCAACCAGCACCTGGACCGCTGTCTAGGTCCTCCGGAACGGGCTCTGAGACATCCGCAATCGTCACGGTTTCTTCTGCGGCGGGCTTAGTTTCCAGCGGCGGTTCAGCTGCTTTCGGGTCGGCTCCGAGAGCTTCCCACGCGGCGACTTCATCGTCGTTGAGGAAGCCCCGGCCGTACTGGTAGGCCGTCTTCATCAATCCCTTCGGCAGGCACACGGCGGCATCCGTGTAGTCCTCGCAGTAGTCGTCGAGCCCATCCATATTGGCGAGCACCGGGTTCGAAACCCAAAGCTTGCGCAGTGCTTTGTGACGGTCAGCGCTGGAGACGTTCTTATCCATGAATTGAGTGTAATCCGACTCGTAATCGAGTTTTTCGAAATCGAAGTCCGAAAAGTCCTTGAGCGCTTCCCCGGCTTCGCCGCTTGCAGTCTCAACCGCGTCGGATTCCTCCGCTGGCCCGTTCTGCGGATGCTCCGCCGAACGCCCGTCAGAGGTTGGTTCCGGCTGATCGGCTTCAAGGCCCCGCTTCTTTCGCGACCATCTCTCAAGGAAGGAATGGGCGTCAGGCTTATCGTTCATTTACGCTCGCTACGGCGGCGATTGTCGCCGCTTTCGTTGTCGGGTTTCGGCATCGGCGGTTCGATGCGCTCCCCCATTCTCTCGCGCAGCCTGATCAGCGGCTCCTGACCAAACTTATGCTCGTCAGTCTTTATATGCGGCTGGCGCTTGCGCTTGTAAAAGGTTTCTTCCTGGTGATGCGTGTCGATAAAGGTGCGGACCATTTCAACAAGCCGGTCCGGCATCGCGACGCCTTCGACATTGTCGAGCCCCACATCGCCATGAGATTGCGCCTCAAACGGTGAGGCCGTCACCAGATGCACCTCAACGGGCCAGTCCCCACCCGCGTCCGGGTCCTCTCGCAAAACAACGTAGACCGATGGCTCGCCATTGGCGAGGTTGACGCGATAAGCGGTCGTTTCTTTGCGATGCAGTTCCAGGTTCAGCGTTGCAGCATGATAGAGTACAGCTTGGCCGTCGCGGCGCAGTTCGCGCCATTCCCTGATTTCAGGGGCGTCAAGAAACACACCAACGGGCCTCCAGCGATAACTCTGCCACGGGTGTGAAATTCTTTCGCGAGCGACGACAATGCCGACCGGGATGAAGAGGGCGCTGCCCATGCCGCTATTCACTCCTGCTACCAAATGTCGTAGACCATAGTCGAAGTTATCTCATGACACTACGAGTTTTTTTGGCGTCATCAAAGGACTTCTGCAATCTTGGCTAGATTTTCTGCAGTGACGGCTGAGACAATTTACCATTCACCTTAGGAGAGGAACGCTTTGGCCAAGAATCCATTGCCGCCGCGCCGACTGCTGATTTGCAACTGCCAGCGCACCATGGATATGGACGGCGAGCGGCTTGCCGCGGCACTTGGGCTTGAGGAGCCGTTAACAGTTCATCGCGAGCTCTGCCGCGCCGGCATTGGTGCGTTCCGCAATGCCGCGGCCGAAGGCCAGCCGCTGCACGTGGCCTGCACGCAGGAATCTTCTCTGTTTGCCGAAGTGGCCGAAGAACTTGGCGAAGAGACCGCACCAATCAGATTCACGAACATCCGCGAGACCGCCGGATGGTCCGAGGCTGGCCGCCGTTCCCTTCCAAAGATGGCCGCGCTT
>JAUWFF010000099.1 GCA_030607105.1 Filomicrobium sp. | reverse complement strand
GCTCAAAACCGGCGCGTGCAAAGCTCGAGCCCTTCAACACCACAGTCTTATCCGACAAACGGGTCAACGTGAATTTTGCATCGAGGTTATAGACCTGCCGCTGTGCGTCGCCAGTCCTTTCAACAAGTGTGCTCGTTACTGTTTCGCGGATGGCGATGTTAAGCCGGTATTCGGGCGGCGGCGCCAGGTCCCCGCCGGTGGCCTTGAAGATCAGCTCGTTGCGCAGTTGTTGGCCAACACGACCGGGGATCGGTGCGATTTGAATTGCGGCGAGTTTTTCGGATGTCCCTCCCGTGCCATCAAGATCAGCGTGCAACGGGCGAAAGCCGCATGCGCCGAGTATAGGCGCAACCATAAGGAGCAAAGCGAGAACTGTGAGCGCGCCAACAGGCATCGTGCAACGGCTTCTTGGAAGCCGTCCAACTGTGGCTGTGTCCCGGTGCGGGTCAAACGACGACATTCACAATCCTCTGCGGCACAACTATGACCTTTTTTGGCTGTCGTCCCTCCAATGCGCGTGTCACCGAATCCAAAGTCATGGCCGCCGCTTCGATATCCTCCTTCGAAGCATTACGGCCGATTTTGAGCTCGTCACGACGCTTACCGTTGACCTGTACGGCAATGGTGATCTCATCGTCAACGAGCAACGCCTGTTCGGCAGCGGGCCAAGGTTGATTGGTGACGAGGGTGTTGTAACCGAGCCGCGACCAGCACTCTTCGGCAAGGTGCGGCATCATCGGCGAAATCATCTGAACGGTGTATTCCGCCGCCTCGCGGAGGGCCCAATCATGCCCTTTTGCGGACTTTTGGACAGCTGAACCCAGGATGTTGGTGAGCTCGTAAAGCGCGGCGACGGCGACGTTGAAGCGAAGTCCTTCGATGTTCCGGCCAACGTTGTGGAGCGTCTTGTGGACAGCCCGCCGAAGTTCCGTCGCCTCGCGGCCAAATTCAACAGGTTTTGGCGCATCCGGTGGTGCCGCCTTTTCGGCCATTTCGTTGATCAGCCGCCAGATGCGCTGGACGTAACGACGGGCGCCCTCGACGCCGACGTCCGTGTAAATCACATCGCGTTCGGGAGGACTGTCAGAGAGTACGAACCAGCGGGCGGTGTCGGCGCCGTAGTTGTCGATGAATGCATCGAGGTCGATGACGTTCTTCTTCGATTTCGACATCTTCTCGATCGGCCCGATGCTGACCGGCTCTCCGGTCGATGCGTTGCGGGCGGTTCTTGCCTGGCCCTCGCCTTCAATAGCGACGGCTTCTGGTGGCAGCCAGGAACCGTCCTTCGACTTGTAGGTTTCGTGGGTCACCATCCCCTGGGTAAAGAGGGCGGCGAAGGGTTCGCGCAGGTTTGCGCCACCAGCGGGCGCATGGCCGGCGTCCGTCATGGCGCGGAAGAAGAAGCGCGAATATAAAAGGTGCAAAATCGCGTGTTCGACGCCGCCTATGTACTGATCGACCGGCAGCCAGTAGGCCGCGGCTTTGCCGTCCACCGGTGTTTCGCAGTGGGGTGCGGTAAAGCGAACGAAATACCAGGACGAGTCGACGAAGGTGTCCATGGTGTCGGTTTCGCGGCGGGCCGGCTTGCCGCATTTCGGGCAGTCGACCTTGCTCCACGTCGGGTGCCGCTCGAGCGGGTTACCCGGCTGATCAAAGGTTGCATCTTCGGGCAACTCGACAGGCAGTTGCTCGCTTGGTACCGGGACAACGCCGCAACCCTCGCAATGGATAATGGGGATTGGGCAGCCCCAATAGCGTTGCCGCGAAATGCCCCAGTCGCGCAGCCTATAGTTGATCTTGCGCGTTGCCGCCGGTTTGCCGAAGACCTTCTCCTTCTCGAGGCGCGCCACGGCCTGTTCAAAAGCGGTTTCCGTATCGAGGCCGTCGAGGAAACGCGAATTGATCATGGTGCCTTCGCCGTCGACGGCCGTGTCGGCGATCTCGAACGAGGCTGCATTTTCGCCCGTCGGCAAAATAACGGCGGTGACGGGGAGGTCGTAGGCGCGGGCGAAATCGAGGTCGCGCTGGTCGCCGGAGGGACAGCCGAAAATGGCGCCCGTGCCGTAGTCCATCAGCACGAAGTTCGCGACCCAGATGGGTAGGAGCCAATCAGGATCGAACGGGTGGCGCACGCGGATGCCGGTATCGAAGCCCTGCTTTTCGGCGCTCTCGAGATCGGCGACGGACGTGCCGAGGCGGCGGCATTCGTCGCAGAACTCCGCTAGCTCCGGGTTTTGTTCGGCCGCTGCTTTAGCGATCGGATGGTCGGGTGCAATCGCAAGAAATGAGGCCCCAAACAAGGTATCGGGACGGGTCGTAAAGACCTCGACCTCTTTGATGCCCTTTGGGGCGGAGTCTTCATCCAGCGCCCAGCGGATAGTGGCGCCTTCCGAACGGCCGATCCAGTTAACCTGCATCAGGCGGACCTTCTCCGGCCACTGATCAAGGGTGTCGAGGGCTTCAAGCAGCTCCTCTGCGTAGTGCGTGATGCGGTAGAACCACTGAGTTAGTTCACGTTGCTCGACAAGCGCGCCGGAGCGCCAGCCGCGACCATCAATGACCTGTTCGTTGGCGAGAACGGTGTTGTCAACGGGGTCCCAATTGACCTTGGACGACTTGCGATAAACCAGATCGTTGCTGAGCAGATCGAGGAACAACTGCTGCTGCTGCCGGTAATAGTCGACATCACAGGTGGCGAATTCTCTCGACCAGTCGATTGCAAAGCCCATCGACTTGAGCTGCTCGCGCATGGCCGCGATGTTGTCGCGGGTCCATTGCCCGGGATGGATTTTGCGCTCCATGGCGGCGTTTTCGGCCGGCATACCGAAGGCATCCCAGCCCATGGGATGCAGGACGTTAAAGCCCTTGGCGCGTTTATAACGAGCGAGCACGTCACCCATTGTGTAGTTGCGCGAATGGCCGACGTGGATGCGCCCGGAAGGATACGGGAACATCTCCAGGATGTAGCACTTGGGACGCGAAGGGTCGGCCTTGGCGGTGAAGATGTCGGCATCCTGCCAGGCTTGTTGCCAGTGCTTTTCACGTTCAGGTGCGTTGTAGCGTTCAGCTGCCATGTTCTTCGGCGGGTCCCCGGTTGATGCGCGGTTCAGCTCTCGTCAAGCGAGTAATGGGCCATTTTGGACGGGAGATGACCTGAAAGCCCGCGGGGGGTCAAGCAAGGCGTTGGTTGCGGCCAGCGGTCTCGTCAGCCGCGATCGACGAGCTGCTGAAGCGCTTGGTTCATGCCAGTGATATCGTCCTGAAGCCGGTCCAGGGCGCCGAGCCGCCGTTCTATGCCTTCAAGACGTGCGCCGATGCCTTCGAAGCGCGCGCTAAAGCCCTCGATGTGGAGTTCCATTGTATCAAGCCGATTGTCCTGTTCGGCCAGTTGGCGGGTGATGTTGCCGCGCATAACTCTGATCTCGCGTACGAGGCCCGCAATGCGTCTCTCCGGCTCCGAAACGCGGTATTCAAGAAAGTCGCTCACGGTGTTCTTCCCCCGTGTCACTCGATATATACCAACCGGCTAGAGAGGCGCGGGCCATAGCCGAAGATGTTATTTTGTGTACGAATTGTTCCAATGCGCAAGATTAGGAGGGGAACAAATTGAGCGACGATGCGGCGACCCGATTGGGCGAGACGGAAAAGCGTGTTGCGGTCGCCGCGAAGGGCGTTGGGAGGGACCCTGAAGAGGTCACCCTTATCGCCGTTTCCAAGATGTTTTTGCCCGATGACATCCGGCCGGTGCTGGCGGTCGGGCATCGGCATTTCGGTGAGAACCGGGTGCAGGAGGCGCAAGGCAAGTGGCCGGTGCTAAAAACCGAGTTTCCGGATTTGACGCTGCACCTTATCGGGCCGCTCCAGTCCAACAAGGCTCGCGAAGCGGTGGCACTGTTTGATGTTATCCACACGATTGACCGGCCGAAAATTGCGAAGGCGCTGGCCGCCGAGATGGACAAGCAGGGGCGCCGGCCGCAGCTGTTCATTCAGGTGAATACGGGGGAAGAAGCGCAGAAGGCGGGGGTCCTGGCCGCCGAAACAGGTGCGCTCCTGGCGTTGTGCCGGGATGAGCTGGGTTTGGCGATTGCCGGGCTGATGTGCATTCCGCCTGTGGACGAAGAGCCGGCGATACACTTTGCTTTTCTCGCCAAGCTTGCCCAGGAACTCGGGCTCAAGGGCTTGAGCATGGGCATGTCCGGGGATTTCGATACGGCCGTCGAGATGGGCGCGACGCATGTGCGTGTTGGTTCAGCGATTTTCGGGGCGCGGGGTTAGATGGGAATACTGTTTCATATCAGCGGCTGTTCGTATGCTGTTGGCAAAATGTTAACGTTTCAAAAGTGATTCGCGTTTGTGCGGGCGTCCGAGACGATGATTGGAAGCAAGCATGGCAACAAGCGCGACTCTGGCGGAAGCGAACGCCGCTGCAAGTGATGCTGCGCGTGAGGCGCGGGCCGAAGTGTTGCAGCGGACGCGCGGGAAGGACAAGAAAGAGGACGGAGACAAGCCGATCTCGCGGCGTACGGCGCGGGCATCCACCTCCACCGAAGAATGGTACAAATTTGTCGTCGATGTCTGGTTGACGGATCTCAACTCCACTGAATTCGGCGTCTACAAGCGCTCGCGCAATCGGGCGAAGTCGCGGCAGTTTTCCTCCGACATGGATATCTATGCGGAGGTTATCGAGAACGGCCAGCGCACCGGGCTCATAGGCTTCCGCAAGGCGCCGTGGAAAGAAAACACCGGCATGAACCGCCGGTTGATCTTCAAGCTGTTCACGAAGAGCCTCGGTTGGCGTGCGACCATGGACTTGATGATCGGGCGCAGCCTGCAGTTGACGATGGGCGCGCGGGGACTTCCTGTGACGGCCTATTCAATTAACACCGATGACGATGACTTCATCATTTACCTCGAGCGTTCGGCCTTCAAGTGGCCGCTGATGCCGGAGCACTTTTCGTTCTTTCTGATGCGGGATGGAAAGCCTGAGTACTTCCGGCTGCAGAGGGCGTTCATCAATATCGGCGGCGACTACACGCTGTATGACCAGAACAACAACAAGATCGGATACATCGACGGGAAGATCTATTCGATCGCCGGCAAGTGGAAGTGCGCGGTCAAAGCGGAGCACGCCGAAAAGAAATTGCTGACGACGCTGAAGCTGTTCTCAGGGATGATCATCTTCAACCGCAGTGCGCGCTGGCATCTGTGGCGGCTGTGGAAGGAAGTGCTCGCAGGGAGGCTGGAACCCAAGCTGGAGCAGCAGGAATCGGATCTATATAAAAACCCGCGCCGGGTGCGTTAGACGCAGTTCCTTGATGCCGGGCCGCCTACCATCAAATGCCTGGATTGCTTGCAATCCAGGCATTCTTTGTGGGCACATTGCCTATTTGATGGGCGTGCCCGATCGTTCGCCCGTTTTTAGATAACTAAAATTTCGGTAACCAAATCAGATGTTTGAGATGTGTCTCAGGAGATGGCACATTTCTTGATCACTTGCCCTCCCACCGAGCAACACGATCGATTGTTCGGCACGTGTCCAAATAACAATCACGAAATTGGGGAGCGGCATGGATCAGCTGCAGAACGGCGCGGACGTCTTCTTTCTATTGATGGGGGCGATCCTAGTCTTCGCTATGCACGGCGGGTTTGCATTCCTTGAGGTCGGGACGGTCAGACACAAGAACCAGGTCAACGCGCTGGTCAAAATTCTGGTCGATTTCGCGATCTCGACAGTGACTTATTTCTTTATTGGCTACTGGGTCGCCTACGGCGTCACGTTCCTGGTGAGTGCCGCGGCATTGACCGGCGCGGCAGGCGGCGAAACGTTCGGGCCGCAGGGCGTCTCACTCGTCAAGTTCTTCTTCCTGTGCACGTTCGCGGCGGCGATCCCGGCGATCGTGTCAGGTGGAATTGCGGAGCGGGCACGGTTCTGGCCGCAGTGTC
>JAUWFF010000077.1 GCA_030607105.1 Filomicrobium sp. | reverse complement strand
TGATCCAACGGTGGTAAGCAAGTTCTTGCTTATCCCGGATAAGATCCAACGGCAGTGTCGCTCACAAGTCCCTTTTAAACAGTCGGCGGCTGTCAAACTTCAGGTGGCGCTGGCAGTTGCTCTCCTCACAAATGCGCCCGTCCGATGCCGGAACCTTCACAGTATTCAACTTGATAAGAATCTCATTGATGTTGGAATGGGCAGGTCGCGCCGGGTGCATCTCTATTTCGCGGCAGACGATGTCAAGAATGGCGTTGAGCTTGAGTTCACATTGAGTTCAGATGCCGTGAAGCTGCTCGATTTTTATGTTCGCGATGTCAGGCCAAAACTATTGCGGGCACCATCGGATTATCTCTTTCCGGGCCAATGCGCTGGTCCAAAAGGACCCGCGCTCTTGTCCGAGCAGATTGCAGATACCGTTAAGGAATTCCTTGGCGTTCGCCTTACCGCACATCAGTTCCGGCATCTGATCGGATACATCTATCTTCTGGAAAATCCTGGGGGGCATGAGGTCGTACGCCAGCTGCTAGGTCATCGCGAAATCCAAACAACTCTGCAGTTTTATGCGGGTATGGAGACCCAGAAGGCCATCGCGCATTACGATGCGTTTCTCAATCGGCGCAAGGCTGTCAGCCTCAGACCCCCAAATCGGGCGAAACGGAAGACGAGAAGGTACGGGTGATGGCTGCTTTCAGCGCCATGCCTTACGAGAGCTGGCCGGCAATCGATCGTGCGCTCTGGTTTGAAGCAATGTCGGCATCAGAGCTGCTGGATAGCGGCGCTATCGCCGCAACTTGGCGTGATGCGACCAGAGCTACAGTTACGGAGAGTTATGGCTATGCAGTGGATTGGCTGCTCAAGCGAGGCCTTCTTCGATCGGATGAAAGACCTGCGCAGCGATGGTCAAAGCCGGTACTTGCTGATTACATCGCCGCCTTAAAAAAGCATGTCAGCGCGGTGACGACTAAGCAACGCGTGTTGAATCTTGAGCGGGCCTTAGCGGCCATGGAACCGGAGTCCGATCGGTCGCTCCTGCGGCTCGCCGTTCGGCGACTCGAGAGCCCTGTCTCGCATGCACAGAAGCGAGAGCGTCTTCAAGAGCCTGCAGCCTTAGAAGCTCTTGGTCGCACATTGATGGATGCCGCACGGCGAGGTGAGGTCGTTTCTCGCCGCAAGAACGCCGTCATGTTTCGAGAGGGACTGCAGATCGCCTTGCTGGCGCGGCGTCCACTCCGGAAGGGCAATTTTGCTTCGATCGAAATCGGAAATCACCTGGTCAGCGAGCGTGAGACTTGGAGGCTCCGTTTTGCAGCGGACGAAATGAAGAACAACCAAGACCTCAACATTCTGTTCCCAGTCGAGCTAAAGGGCGATCTGGAAGAATATCTGGAGGTCTATCGCCCTCTGCTTGCGGGCAGTGTTTACCGGGGCGTGCGGCTATGGCTGACCTACCGCTACAGTCCGCAGTCCCCGCATGCGCTGCAGCTTTCGATTTCAAATCGCACCAAGCAAGCCTTCGGCAAGCCGATCAATCCGCATTTGTTTCGCGATTGCGCGGCAACGTCCATTGCAATTGATGATCCTGAACACGTCAGGGTTGCAGCGTTGGTTCTAGGTCACCGGTCATTTGCCACCACGCAGAGACACTATAATCTGTCGCGAACTATTGATGCTTCGCGCACTGTGAACGCCTTTATAGAGGGTGCCACGAAGCGTGCGCGACGGAGTTCCCAGTGATGAAAGCTGTTATTTACGCCCGATATAGCTCAGACAACCAACATGAAGCGTCGATCGAGGATCAGGTCCGGATCGCAAAGGCACTGTTAGAGGTTCGGGGTTGGAGCTTACTTGAGGTCTATTCCGATCGTGCGATTTCTGGCGCGACCACCCTGCGCCCTGGGTATCAGGCACTGCTCGCAGACGCTCCGAAGGGTGGTTTCGATGTCGTTGTTAGCGAAGGACTTGACCGCTTGTCGCGCGATCAGGAAGCAACCGCCGCCCTCTTTAAGCTACTTACTTTCCACGGCATCAAGATCGTAACGTGCAGCGAAGGCGAAATTAATGAGCTGCATGTTGGGCTGACGTCGACCATGAACCAGCTTTTCCTGAAAGATCTTGCCAAGAAGACGCATCGCGGAATGGAGGGCCGCATTGAGAATGGCCGCTCTGCTGGCGGGAAAGCCTACGGCTACAAATCGTTAAAGACAGTCGACGAAGCTGACCGCGGCCGGCTTGAGATTGTTGAACATGAAGCCTCGGTCATTGTTCGGATCTTTGAGGCATTCGCTAGTGGCAGGTCTCCGAGAGAAATTGCAAGAGAACTTAACGCTGAAGGCATCTCTGGGCCAACCGGGAAGCCCTGGAGAGAAACGACCCTGCGAGGTCACGCCACACGACGGACGGGTATCCTTCGCAACGATCTGTATGTTGGTCAGCGGGTGTGGAATAAGCTACGATATAGTCGAGATCCCGTCACAGGGAAGCGCGTTTCTTGCGTACGGCCTGTCGAGGAATGGAAGTACAAAAATGTTCCGGAGCTTAGGATTGTTGAGCAGGATTTGTGGGATTCAGTTCAGCTTCGGCTAGGTGCGATCCGCAATTCAATACATTCAGAAAAAATTCGCGCTTCTGAGTTTTGGAAGGCCCGACGGCCACGGCACCTCCTGACGGGGCTCATCCACTGCGGCGAATGTGGTTGTTCGATGAGCGCCGTTGGGAGCAACTATCTCGCGTGTACTGCTGCACGTTCCGGGGCCGGATGTAGCAATCTCAAAGGCGCGCGCAGAAGCAGCATCGAAGCGGCGGTACTCGACGGCCTCAAAGATCGCCTCATGGCTCCTGAGCTTGTTGAGGAGTTTAGCCGAGCAGTCATCGCAGAGACCAATTCTCAGCGCCATGATATTGAGGTTGCCCACCAACAAAAGGTTCGTGAGCTAGAGAAAATCACCCGAAAACTTGCAGGGCTGTATGATGCGATTGCGGATGGATTGCGGACGGAGGGCTTGAAGCAGCAGCTCGAGTTGCTTGAAGCCCAACAGAGGATCCTCAAGCAGAATATCGCCGAGGGGCCGCCCAAAGAACCGCGGCTGCACCCCAACTTATCCAAGCTTTACCGTGAGAAGGTGGCCGATCTGCAAGGCGCACTCTCACGCCCTGAGAGCCGAGCAGAAGCCGTAGAGATCCTGCGGGAGCTCATTGAGCGCATCGAAGTCAATTCCGATGGCGACGGTCACGTTGTGCAGTTGACAGGGGACATTGTGCGGCTCATCGCGCTGCCCGATGGGCAGAGTGTTCCTGATGCGTTCGAGAGTTCGGTAAAGGTGGTTGCGGGGGCAGGATTTGAACCTACGACCTTCAGGTTATGAGCCTGACGAGCTACCGGGCTGCTCCACCCCGCGTTACCAACGTCTCCTGGGCGCCCGATCCAAAATGGATGGCGTTTTACGCGCCCGGGATGTCCGGAAGGCGGCGCATCAATAAAAAAGGCTCGCGCTAGTGAGCCTTCATGCACCGCAATACAGATGCCTGAAGCATCGGAGCGACGATGTATAGCAATCGTTACGTGTGTTGTGAAGCCCGGAAAACGGGCGCGCGACCTTTTTCATTGTGCGTTTTGACGCGGGCCGCTGCGCTATTCGCCCGTTCGGTAATTGCCGCGATCCGTGCCGTGAGCACTACTTTCCAGAGGCCTTATCGGTCATGGCGGCCAAGGCCTTAGCCATCTTGGCGAAGATTGCGTCCCTGTCGGCGATGCCATAGCGGGCTCTAAGCTTCTCGGGGTCGGTATATCCCAGATAGACTTTTCCGTCTGCGTCTTGCCAGGCCAGTGCCTTCATTGGCAAATCTATGCCGATCTGGCGATTGGTCTGCATCAGCGGCGTGCCGAGTTTGGGGTTGCCGAAGATCAGCAGTGTTGTCGGGGGCAGCTCGAGGCCAGCCTTCTTGGCATTGGCCTGGTGGTCAACGCGGCCGAACACACCGATGCCTTTGGCTTCAAGCACCTTTTGCAGCGCGTCGATGGTTTCAGAAACGCTATTCGAACTCTCTTTTACAACCAGTGGGCTGTCGGCGTGGGCAGGTGCCAGCCAGGCAAGCATGGCAGCGGCGATCAAAAGCGTGCGGAAAACTGAAGCGTGCAGGGCAATCATCGGGGGCTCCTGGGTTAGTGTCGTGCGAAGAAACCTTGGTGTTCTATCGCATGAACGGCGCCAGATCGTGGGAGAAATGCCTGGTGCACAGACTTGTGAATGCCGCGCTGATCGAGCAGTGAGCGGCCTCGCGGGGCACCGGTTCGTCTAAGATGGTCAGCCGGCGGGGTGGTTTCTCATGGCTTCGCGGCGCCGGACAATCCACTTGGTCATGAAGGCAAGGGCGATCCAGCCTAGAGCTGCCAATACAAGATATTGGATGGCCTGGAGATCACCAGACTGGGCGCGTTCGACGACCTTGCCCAACAACGCGATGAGGGCGGTTTTGGGCAGGATGCCGATGGCCGTGCCGCCGAGGAAAGCAACGTAGGGCGTAGCCGTCAGGCCGAGACCCATGTTGACCACGATAAACGGTGCTGAGGGAATAATGCGGACTAAGAGCGACGCCATGAAGCCATTGCGTCCCACCATCTCCGTCAAACCGCCGATGCCATTCCAGCCGCGCTTGCGCAGCCAGTCGGCGCCGAAGTGCCGGGCCATGAAAAAATTCGCCGAGGCGCTGACAAGGGTCGAAAGAACCGAATAAACAAACCCGTATAGCGGGCCAAATGCGGCGACTGTGACGGCGATTAGCAAAAACTGCGGTGCGCCAATCAATGAAGCTGCGGTGTATCCAAGGGCTACGACCGGTAACGCCCATGGGCTGCCGGCGAAACTGCGAAATGTGGTGGCGAGAATGCCGTTTTCGTCCAGGCCGATGATGTTGGCGCTGACCCAGAACAGCGCGGAGACGCCAATGACCGCGGCGATAAGAAGACCAATGTTCCGCAAGCTGGTGGCGTCGCGTCCTCTGAGGATTGCGCGCAAGCGGGCCATGCGTTCGGATTTTTCGCCAACAGGTTCCATCAAACCGGCATTGGCCTGCGGACCGGCGGAACGGACGTCAAGGGCTGCCGCTTTGGCATGGGCTTGAGATTGTCTGCTGATTGGATGCGTCATGTCATCTGCCGATGCGGTTGGCCACTTTGATCGCCGCTTTTGGCAATGGGAGGCGTTGCAGGGCGCGGCCAGACGGTGGCCAGTTGATCAATAGGCAGGGCTTCGCGAATGACCGGGATGCGCGTGCGGCGACGCAGCCAGCTGACGCCGAACAGGTCGTACAGGCCGACCAGGGCTCGGGTCAGATTATTGTATTTCGAATGTCCCACTTCACGGGGGCGGTCGCTCACGGGGACGTAGGCGACCTTGTGGCCATAGGTCTGGAACATTGCCGGCAGGTACCGGTGCATGCTGGTGAAGAACGGCAAGCGCACGAAGACTTCGCGCCAGTAGACCTTGATACCGCAACCGGTGTCGGGGCAGTCATCGCGCAGCACCCAATCACGGATCTTGTTCGCGGCGCGGGAGGCGAAGCGCTTGGAGCCGGTGTCCTTGCGGGTCTGTCGCCAGCCGCCAACAAGCGAGGGTCCGTCTTCGCCAGGCGAGGCAAGATGCTCAAGCAATTTTGGTATGTCGCGGGGATCATTCTGCCCGTCTCCGTCCATGGTGGCGATGACGGCGTTTGTTGCCGCGCTGATCCCAGTGCGCAAGGCAACGGACTGTCCACAGCGCTTTTCGTGGCGAATCAGCCGGAGGCCCGGATAATAGCCTGAATCCAGCATCTGCTTGATCTCGTCGGGCGTGCTGTCGTCGCTGCCGTCGTCGATGACGATCACTTCGGCGAGCGTCGAGGACGGCACGTGCTCATAGGTCTCGGCGACCAGACGGCCGATGTTTCCGGCTTCATTCAACGCCGGAATGACCACTGAGATGCGCATGCCTGATCTTAGCCTCGCTCAATAGTGCCCGCGGGGGGCTGCGACTCACGAAACTGACATACACCACGAGTCGTGGCTCTTCCAAGGTGGCCGAGGACACGATCGATCTGGAAAAATGTGCTCATGCGGTTTGGTCGGTGGTCACTGAGTAACGCAAATCCTATCGTTGAAACAGGTCCTTAGGTTGAGATCCACAGCCTTCCGCAGAACGTCCTCCGTCGCGAGAATGTCACCTGAAATCGTGGTTTTCTCCCGCGCGGATGCAGATTGGCGATATGTGCTGGGACCTTGCAATTGCACTGCCGTTGAGGTCCTGTTCTGCGCGGAAACTCCTCGCAGGGTGATGGCCGGCGGTGAT
>JAUWFF010000310.1 GCA_030607105.1 Filomicrobium sp. | reverse complement strand
TAAGGTCGATATCGAGCTCGCTGACGTGGACCCCTTCGGCGTGTTCATCAAGTTCGGCGCGGCCCGTCCGTCGGCCGACCGTCTTCACCTCCGGGACCTGCATTACGAGCCGTTCCGCAACACGTCCTAATCGATCCGATTCCGCCAGCGAGATCCCGGGATTGTAGACCGCAGAGACCAGCAGCGTGCCTTCGTTGAAAGCCGGCAGGAATGCCCGCGGCAGCTGCGTCGCCAGAAACCCCGCGACGAGGACTGCGCTAACGATCACACCGATGACAGCGCGCGGATACGCGAAGGTGAAACGCAGGAGTTTCGCATTCACGCCCTTCAGCGCGCGAACGACGAACGTGTCCTGCTCCGACCCTTTGGGAGTCCGAAGCAGGTAGTAGCACAGCACCGGCGTCAGAGTGACGGACGTCGCCAGACTCGCCATGATTGACACGATATAAGCGAGTCCAAGCGGCCGGAACAGCTGGCCTTCAAGACCCGTCATCGCGAACAGTGGAACGAACACCAGCACGATAATCGCCGTCGCGTAGACGATGCTGGAGCGCACTTCATGCGAGGCATTGAGAACAACGGTTAGCTTTGGTGCGGGATGGTGGGCTTGGGCATTGAGCCGCAGCCGCCGCAGGACGTTTTCCACACCGACCACGGCATCATCAACGAGTTCGCCGATTGCGATCGCAAGCCCGCCAAGCGTCATCGTGTTAATGGATAGCCCGAAGGCGTGGAACACCAAAATGGTGATGAAGATCGACATCGGTATCGCCGTCAGCGAGATCAACGTCGCCCGCCAGTTCATCAAGAACAGCAGCAGAATGAACGCGACCACGACGGCGGCTTCAACGAGCACCGTCTTGACATTCGCGATCGAGGTTTCGATGAACGTCGCCTGCCGGAACTGGACACGGTTGGCCGTCACCCCTTCCGGCATGGTGCGCTGGATCTTGTCAAGCTCCGCCTCGATCGCCCGAGTCAATGAAACAGTATCTGCCTGAGGTTGTTTTTGAACGCCGATGATGACAGCCGGCTCGCCTTGATATCCGGCATCGCCACGCTTGACCCGCGCAGCGAACTCAACCCGCGTCACCTGTTGAAGAAGAACCGGTGTTGTGCCGCGCATCACCACCACGAGGTTTCGCAGATCATCGAGCCGCGTCGTCCGCCCGATGTTTCGGATAAGATACTCGCGGCTGTGCTGATCGATGAACCCGCCGCCTGCGTTTGTTCCGAACTGTGCGATCGCCTCCTCGATCATCTGCGGAGTGATGCCCAACCGCTGCATAGCGATGAGATCTGGACTGACCCGGAACTGTCGCACCTGACCGCCAATTGGAATCACCTGGGCGACGCCGGAAACCGTCAGGATCTGAGGTCGTACGACGAAGTCCGCGATCTCGCGCAGTTCCATCGGCGAGACCACATCGCTCGTAATCGCGATTAGCATGATCTCGCCCATGATTGACGAGATCGGTCCCATCTGCGGCTGTACGCCCTGTGGCAACTGCGCTTGCACCATCGCTAGCCGTTCCGCCACGAGCTGCCGATTCCGGTAGATGTCGGTCCCCCAGTCAAACTCGACGTAGATGATCGACAACCCAACACTGGACACCGAGCGCAGCCGGATTACGCCAGGCATGCCATTCAACGCTGTCTCCAGCGGATAGGTGACAAGTTGTTCGACCTCCTGCGGCGCGTAACCATCGGCCTCCGTAAGCAGTGTCACTGTCGGACGGTTGAGATCGGGAAAGACGTCAACGGGCAGTCGCGGCAGGACATATGCGCCATAGGCCGCCAGCAACAAAGAGGCGGCGATAACGAACATGCGCTGACTGAGGCTGACAGCAACGAGTGTCTTGAACATGGCTGTCCCCTCAGCGGATCTGGTTGACCAGGGGGGCATTGCGGACGATGATTTGATCGCCCGGCTCAAGGCCCGTGAGCACGTGCACCCGCGCCCCGTCGATATCCTCGAAGCGAACCGCCTTCGGCAGGTAGAGCTCCGGCTCCAGCCGTTTGAACGCAACCATCTGACCATTGGGGGCTTGCGCGATGGCATTGCGCGGTACGATGAGGCCGGTGATCGGCTCTCCCGTATCCACCATCACCCGAACGGGGCTGCCGATGTTGAGCGACTCGCTCGGGTTTTCCAATCGGAACTGAAGCACGGTGGCCTGCTGCTGTAGGGCCCGGCTGCGACCGACGAACTGCAGATTGAACAAAGCGTTGTCGACCGATTGCGCACGCGCGCTCGCGCCAACGATGCGAATTGCGGGATCATAGGAAATCGCTTCAACCCATAGGCTTGAGGGGTCGATTACATGAAACAGAGTGTCGGCGCTGTTCACGACCTGTCCGGCCGCCACGCGGACTTCGGTAATGACGCCGTCGACCGGCGCTCTAAGAGGCTCTGGCTGGTTTCGGGCCTCGCGTAGCTGCTTGCGGCGAGCCCTCAGGCCTTCGAGTTCAATCTCCAGATCTTTGAGATTGGCGCGACTCGCAACCTGCCTGTCCACCAGGCGTTGCAGTCGCGCAATGCGGGCTTTCAGGAGTGCGATACGTTGCTCCAGGTCCCCGGCCGTCTGCAAGACGTCGGAGGCGTCGATCGGTGCGAAGGCCGGTTCGACCAAGGCCAGGATCTCACCGGCCTTGACTGCCTGACCAAGCACGGGCAGCCCGCCATCGACCGCCTTGATGCGTCCGCCAATAGTACTCTGCACAAGACCGCTGCGGTTGGGGTCGGATATCACGCGACCGATCAGTTTTGTCGCGACGTGTGCTGTATCATTGCTCAACACCCGCGTTCGGATGTTAAGCAACCGTTGCGTAGGCTTGGGCAAAAACAGCTCGCCATCGGGCAGGCGCCGTGGGCCATCACCGCGGGCCGAAGTTGAGCCGCCGCCGCCATGGTCGTGCTCGGGCCCCGCCCAAACCGCCCCGGCACCAACGACGACGAGCATAGCAATGAGCCCCGCGAGGAGGCCCGTGCGCCTGCGCACGAGCCCACCGATCAAGAGACCTGCCGCCAGGGCGACCCCCGCCAGTACCGGCGCGCTGCGAAACTTGCGTTCTATGTCGCCGGTGGGAATGCCGGCTTGTTCAAGTGTTACAGCGATGGGAGCTGGTATGGAGTTTCCCGAGTTTGTATCGTCCTGGTGGTGTATTGAGTGGTCGTGGTCGTAATGATCTCCATGGTCAGGCCCGTGGGAGGTCGGTTCTTTCAGTGTTCCCAGCAGGAGGTCGTCGCCCGTTGCTGCGCTGATCGTTGCAATCACCTCCCGTTCGCC
>JAUWFF010000037.1 GCA_030607105.1 Filomicrobium sp. | reverse complement strand
ATCATCGGCCACGGCCGAAGCCGTCACAGCCGTGATGCAAATTAGTATGGCGAATACGGCTCTCATGGTCCGGTCTCCATGGCGTGTCACC
The DNA here is from genome assembly GCA_030607105.1 of Filomicrobium sp. Taxonomy (GTDB): domain Bacteria; phylum Pseudomonadota; class Alphaproteobacteria; order Rhizobiales; family Hyphomicrobiaceae; genus Filomicrobium. The sequence goes on along the minus strand of JAUWFF010000037.1, from coordinate 7,766 downwards.
CGATGGAACGGCAAGCTACCACCTATGCGTGCCGGCAGTCATCCGAGGTTGACCGAGCGCCGCTGGCTAGTGCCCTGTTTCAATACCGTCATGCGAGGTCTGACGATACCAAAAGTCGACAGTCCTGGTTCAAGGTATTTTTCAGCGGTCGAACCTTCGGTCACCGCAGGGCTGGGCGTGAAGCAGGGCCCTTGACTTGGCGCATTTTGATCGCAAATGAACCCAGAACGAAGTTGGACTGTAACTCGGCTCGTTTACGCCGTAGGCCGAGAGGAGAATCGCCAGCTAGTACACCGGCACAAGCCGTAGCCTGCGGTCTTCCGCATTGCCGGTCGTTGGAGACGCTATTGGCTGGAGCTTGGAAATAGGTTGTGGATAGCACAAATACTTTGGCTCTAGGCCAATTTGCTGTCGCAAGATATCGAGTAACGGATCTCCAATCCGTTTGTTTGAGTGAGTCTGGTTCTACTCTTGTGCACTTTTTTTGAGCACGCGGACTGTGGGGTGAGTCGATGAATTCAGCTTCTGTCGAGATTGTCAGTCGAGGCCGACGTTTCCAGATCCTGGCCATGGAAACTGAAGCGCAGGGCCGAATGGTGGGTGTCAAACCTGTTCGCACGACCCGCGACTGCGGTATCGAGATCATTTACGAGACCAAAGCGGCGACAGCCGAGCCGCTGCAGGACTGCATGATGCGTTGCGCACGTGAGTGGATGGCACGCCGCGCGGCTTGAATGGAGCGGCTCGATGGAATGAGGCCGCCCCAATCCGCAACATATTGCACTGCCCGTCAGCGCCGGCGCTTTTCCGAGCCTTTTGCGCGCGGCTACACCGAGTAGGAGACGAAGGAGATGTGCGCCACTTTACTTTCTACTCCGGTGACGCCTTCGACATCCTGCAGCAGGCGTATTGTATCAGCGATGAACTCCGCATCCGGGGTGGCGCCATGCAGGGTCACTTTGCCGTCCGCGACTTCGACCTCGAAACCGTACCGGTTGGTAGCAGCGCCATACGCGCGTTCCAAAGCTGATCGGACACGCGCGAGAACCAGCTGATCCATCAATTGTTTTCGCGACTCCGGCGTCTGCTGAAAGGCCGGGCTTTGAGCCATGCGAACAATGTGATCAACACAATCCTCAATAGGTACGCGGGCGCTATTCAGCATCAAGGCGTAGAGCGTTTCGTCCCGCCAATCGATCCCGAAGAGCCTTTGCATGGTGCCGGAGTGGGCGGCATCGTTGCGCTCGATCTCCCGGCGTGCGGTTGCCGTGTCCTTAAGTCCGATCCTGTTCTTCAGGACAGCTTCCCTGAACGGCATTGGGGCGCAAATACGAACACAAACAACATGTGGGATGGACTTCAAAAGATAGGTAGCACCCCAACCCCGGATGAGAACATTGCCTCTTGCAGCGAGTTCCAGGATCTCCAAGGCGGTGTAACGCGACATGCGCCGTTCATCGAGTTTCCACCGCTCCCACATCGAGGCCTCCCCTTCGAGGAGACGATGTACCTGGCTCTCCGGCATGCCGGTCCAGGTTGCGATGTCGTGTTCAACGAGTTCGTGATGGATTACTTCGAGGCCCAAGCGATCGGCTACTTCCAAAGCAACATCGCCCCCGCGGGTTCCCATTTCGCGAGCCATTGCAATCACAGCCATAGCTTCCTCCACTGGTGCTAGTCGATGTCAGTGCCCGCAACCGGGCGAAGAAAACGGGAGCCACCGGTCGTGTCAAAACCCGTTTTCGCGCGCCGGATTGCTAGTGACGCGTGCTGATCTGCGCGTGGAGAACATCGGCAGTCAGCTCATCGAAATCCTGGCCTTTGAGATGGACAAGGGAATAGTGGTCGCCAGCTTCGAAATAGATATCGTGCAGTCCTTCGAGCCGCTCGTCCACGATCGTCTGCACACCGTAGGCTTCGCCTATGGGCGGGATAGAGCCAGGTTCACAGTCATCGAAGAGTTCTGAAACCTCCGATTCCGTCGCAAGGCAAACTGGCTCGTGAAGGCAATCGCCGACCTCTTCGAGACGCACCTGCCGGGAGGCTGGCACAATGGCTAGCAAGTATCCATTGGCACGCCGGAGGAGGACACCCTTGGCGAGCATATCTGCGGAAATCGACGCGGTTCTCGCTGTCTGAAGTGCACAGTTCGTGCGCTCATGAAGCGTGACCTCGTAGGGGACGCCGGCACGGTTAAGATATTGATGAAGTGCGCTTGAGATAGTCATAGCAAGTCTCCTTTCGACCGCTAGACGGTCAATAGGCGGCCTCGCCGAGACTTCCGTATCGCAAAAGGACCTGCGTTTCTTATCGCTCAGTTCGCCCGAGCTGCATGCGCAAAAGCAGGTCTCGGCGCGGCACGCTCGTGGGCCGCATTTCGATATCTAAATAGTCTACGCCTACGATCCAGTTAGCGCAAATCGAACCATAGCCAACGCGTCAGGCAAGCTGATAGTTGGCTTTGTTGGTCTCGAGTCCCGGATATCGGCAGCCAAACGAATAGCCGTTCGGGCCGCACGCTATGATATTGCGTGCGGCACCGTTTGTTGTTCAGCCGCAATCACTGGTTGCCGGGCCGGCTTGTCACCTGCTCCATAACGCGATCAAGGTTAAAGCTGCCGGGTTTCTGGCGCGGAGGATACTCGCGGAAGCTCTGCAGCCATTGCCCGACGTAGGCTGCGGCCGGAGCGATGGCGAACATGTGCTCAACGTACCAGCGTTGAAAGCCCATGGCGTTTTCTTCTTCAGCACGCTCAAAGGGATCCATGCGAAGGTTGGTCAGCATGGGGGCACGGAGAACCTCGAATGGTTGTATCCAGACGTTCAAGCCGAGTGCGTTCTGCTTGAGGAAGGTTACCTTGAAGTCCTCGTAGCGCAGGGCCGCAACGCTGCCGTCGTCGGTCCAGTAGATGAACTCCTTGCGCGGCCATTTGCCCTCACCTTTGAGAGCAGGTCCCAGATCATAGCCGTCCAAGTGAACCTTGTAAGTGCGATCGCCGATCGTGCGATCTTTGAGAAGTTCTTCCTTCGCGGTCTTGTCGCCGGCGGCCGCAACAAGCGTCAGGAACATGTCCTCATGCGCACCTATGTCGTTGACAACCGTCCCCGGTTTGATGACGCCGGGCCATTTGATGAGAGTTGGGACGCGGAAGCCGCCCTCCCATTGCGTGTTCTTTTCACCGCGGAACATCGTCGTGCCGCCGTCGGGCCAGCTAAATGTCTCAGCGCCGTTGTCGGTGGAGTACATGATGATGGTGTTGTCTTCGATGCTGAGCTCTTTGAGCTTGTCCAAGAGCTTGCCGACGGCACCATCGTGCTCAACCATGCCATCGGCGTAAACGCCAAGCCCCGTCTTGCCCTCCGATTCCTTCTTGAGGTGGGTGAAGATATGCATGCGTGTTGAGTTCCACCACAGGAAGAATGGTTTGTTGGCCGCCTTGGCCCGATCCATGAAATTGAGAGCCTTGGTCGTGACCTCGTCGTCGATGGTTTCCATACGCTTGCGGGTCAGTGGGCCGGTGTCCGTGATGCGGCCGTCGGCGTAACTTTGAATGACACCGCGCGGACCGAATTTCTCTCTGAACTTGGAGCCTTTTGGATAGTCCGGGTTCTCTGGCTCTTCTTCTGCGTTCAGATGGTAGAGGTTGCCGAAAAACTCATCGAAACCGTGATTGGTGGGCAGCATCTCATCGAGATCGCCGAGATGGTTCTTGCCGAACTGGCCGGTGACGTAGCCTTTCGCCTTAAGCAGCGTGGCGATGGTCGGGTCTTCTTTCTGCATGCCCTCGGGGGCTCCAGGCAGGCCGACCTTGGTGAGCCCGGTGCGGATGGGTGATTGTCCGGTGATGAAAGCGGCGCGGCCGGCCGTGCAGCTTTGCTGTCCATACCAGTCCGTAAACAGCGCACCTTCGGCTGCAATTCGATCGATGTTCGGTGTCCGGTAACCCATCATGCCCCGGTTGTAGGCACTGATGTTGAACTGCCCGATATCATCGCCCCAGATGATGAGGATGTTAGGTTGACCGGCGCCTTGCGCACGAAGGTCGCCGGTGAAGGTCGTCAACATGAGCGTGGCGGCGAGCATCAAAGCCAACGTGGATGCCCGCGAGTACAATTGATACATAACGAAACTCAGCTCCTAGTTTCCAAACACACAAAGTAACTCAAACGGAAACGGCCGTAGGACCCGGATAGAGCTTAGCCTTCTTGTCTAACAGTTTGTAGTTGAAACGGCTGGCGCCCAGGGGTTGCATCCACGACGGATGAGACAACGCAGATCAGCGGCCTCGCCAAAGCAAAGCAGTCTGCCATCGAGACCCTTCACATCGAACTCGACAAACCCAGAGAACACCGTCAAATCCCCAGATGAGAACTAGGCGAAGATCGCGGCGATCGTCGTATTTTCTGCCCGGAGCTTGACGTTACGGCTACTTGCGCAACTCGACTGCATTGGCGTCGATGGTGTAGCCGGTTTCGGCGAGGCCGGTGGGCGTAATCTTGGCCGACATTTTGCCGGTCACATAGACGGGATCGAACAGGCCGCCGATGTTGAAGCCGTTTTCGGCCTTAACGTAGATAATCTGATTGGCAGGCGGCGGCGGCACGTGGATGCACGCGCCGACGAACGGGACGAGAAGGAACTCAGTGATCTTGGTCGCATTGAAGTCGAGTGGCACGACGTAACCGCCGATCTTCACGTTTTCCCCGTCGAGATCGGATTTAATCTCGGGTGGCTTGCTAGCCTTGCGCTTGACCGGGCGGGACATCCATTTTGCCTCAGGGATGCGCGGCGGAGGGGCGCCTGCAACATCTTCCGGACGGGTGGTTACATCGTAGCTGTTCATATAAGGCGAACTGCCACCGGCGCCGCGCGGGGCGAAAAAAGTCTTCAGGCGCTTTTTCTCCGTGGCCAGGGTTTTTGGGACCAAGTCCGCCCATTTCAGAATTCGCGTGGCCTCGGCCGCGGCCGGCATGGTCGCGACGGCAACAAACAGGATTCCCAACAGGGCTTGGATCAAGCGGATCATTATTCGGCACCTTCCTGCATTCGAATTGGCTCAGACCATATCCGCGGCAACGGCGCGAAACCAAGACGTCAGCCATCAATTCTCTGACAACATGGTGTTAACAGCGGTTTAGACGCGGACCGTCATGCCATCGGCCAGTGACCTGCGATAGGCCAAAATTGCCGGGCCTAAACCTGCGATCAAGCCGGCCACGACGATGGCCGAGAGGGTCGTCAGCTCCCAGGATGTCGGAGCTGAGACGGGCAGGTTCAAGCCGTAAAGCCTATCGACAATTGGGCGGGCGAAGAAGAGGCCGACGTAGAGCAACACCGTTCCCAGGATCACTCCCGCCAAAGTCAGGACGCCTGCCTCGGTCGCCAAAAGCCCCATGACCGTCGCTGGACGGGCACCGACGGAGCGTAGGATCGCCATCTCACGGCGCCGTTCATTCAGCGTCGTCAGGATCATGGTCACCATGCCCAGAATCGCGGTGGCAACAACCATGGCGGAGACAACAGCCAGCGCCGTTTCAGCCACATGGACAAGCTCCCAAAGCTCCTGCAGAGACGCTCCAGGCAAGATCGCCAGCAACGGCTCCTGGCGATACTCGTTGATGGCGCGTTGTACGCGGAAGACGGCGAGACGCGACTTGAGGCCGATGAGCGCAGCAGTGATCGCCTGCGGCTTTAGCTCCATCTGGCGTACTTCGTCGGCGGAAACACTCTGCCCCGGAACGGGCGCGCCCTGTTGCCAATCGATATGGATCGCCTCAATGGCTCCAAGGCTGACGTGAACCGTACGATCTACGGGTGTACCGGTCTTTTCAAGAATTCCGGAGACGCGAAATGGCTTGTTTGCGTGATCAAGGAAAGAAACCGAACCCAATCCGTGGCCAATGACGATCTTGTCGCCAACCTTATAACCGAGCTGCCGTGCAACCTCCGACCCGATGACGGCGTCGAAGAGGTCATCAAAGACTTCGCCTTGTGCCAGTTCCAGCGGCTGATCCCCACGAAAGCGGTAATGCTTGAAGTAGTCCTGATTGGTGCCGAGGACGCGGTAGCCCTTATGGCTGTCACCAAGCGACAACGGCACGATCCACTCAACGTCAGGGTGAGCAGCGATGTCCTGGTAACTCTTCCAGGTGACGTTGTTGGTGGCATTGCCGATACGGAAGACCGAGTAGAGGAGAAGCTGCACTCCACCTGAGCGGGCGCCAACAATCAGATCTGTTCCGGAAATTGTATCGGCGAAGCTCTGGCGCGCACCGTTACGAACCTTCTCGACGCCGAGCAGAAGCATCACGGAAAACGCGATCGCCAGAACCGACAATAAAGCCGTCAGCCAGCGGGCCCTTAGGGATTGAAGTGCCAGGCGAAGGACGATCATCGGGCGCCGCGCTCCATCGTGGCGAAGTCCTCAAGTCGCGAGACATGCGTGAAGTTGTCGGCCAGGGTCTCATCATGTGAGACCATGATGAGGGTGGCCCCGGCCTTGGCGATGTCGCCGAACAGCAGATCGAGAAACTCCCGCTGGTGGCCGCGGTCAAGCGAGGACGTCGGCTCGTCGGCAATTATCAACTCTGGGCCGCCGATCAGGGCCCTTGCGGCAGCGACGCGTTGCTGCTGTCCGACGCTAAGGCTTGAAGCGCGGTGGCTGGCAACCTCATCGGGCGAAAGGCCTAGATGAGTCAGCAGCCGGGCGGCCTCCTTCGCGGGGCTGCTCGATTGTTTTACGTTGGCGCGACGCTTCTTTGAAAAGCTCAGAGGCAGCAGCACGTTGTCGATGACGGTGCCATAGGGCAGCAGGTTGAACATCTGGAAGATTATGCCGAAGTGTTCCGCGCGAAAGCGGTCGCGAGCCGGGCCTGTCAGCTTCGTGATGTCCGTTCCGAGAATGGTGATGCCGCCCCGTTGCGGCTTGACGATGCCTGCGAGAAGGCTGAGCAGGGTGGACTTGCCGCCACCCGACGGACCGAGCAGAAGCAACCGGTCGCCAGCGCCGACGGCAAAGCGATCGATGCTCAGGGAGAAGCGTGGGCGGCCCGGCCACGTGAAGTGGACGCCATCCATGGCAACGATGGGGACACCCCCGCCGTCTGCTTCGCTTTCGGGACTGGCTAATGCCGCTGTCCGGGTAATGGTCTGCCCCCGAAGTTAGCTGACTGGTTTGGCGTTAGATGGTGCCACCGAGATCGAGCTTGGGTTTGGCTCGCGTCACTTCGTACTGGGACTGGCCTTTGGCGGTGACAACCTTGACCTCTAGTTCCTCAGCATTCTTGAACGTCTTGAAGTATGCGAAGTCAATTGAGGTCAGTTTATCAGGAGCGGCACAGGTCAGCTGATAATCGGCTTGGAATTCGGCGTGCTCGGCCTTGGCTTCTTTCGCGCCGGCGTGTTTTTCGTGATCGTCATGACCGGCGTGCTTGTCATGGTCGTGATTATCGTCGGCATGCTTTTCGTCTTTGTGTTCGGCGTGCTCTTTGTGGTCGTCGTGATCCCCGTGGTCGTCGTCGAGAACAAACTCCGCCTTGGCGCTGGTGACCTTGCAACCTGCGGCGGCAGGCATCTTGAACAAGGCAAGCGGTGCGGAGAGGTTGTCCCGGGCGGCCTTGAGTGCGGCCTTGTCCTTGGCCGACTTAGCATCGTGCTCGAAGCCGACGATGTCCGCTCCCGGCACACGCAGCTCAACGGCCACCGTCTCACCTTCTACAGCCATATTGAAGCTGCCGTGCCCATGTTCGTGGGCGCCGAGTTCGCG
>JAUWFF010000334.1 GCA_030607105.1 Filomicrobium sp. | reverse complement strand
AAGACGCAATAAGGGGCGCGTCCACATTGACCTAAAGACTTTGTTTTGCGTTGCAGAAATCTGTTGTTGCGACGCAAAACGTAAACTATTGTGAGCTAAAGTGCCGGTAGGGGGCTATCAGCTCGACCCGCGCTTCCCCACTCGATATGTTGCGATTTCCAACCGAACACCCGTTTGGCCGGCGCAACTGCCAATATGGCGAGGTTTTTCAATATGTTAGATGCCGATTCCCAAGTCCGCTTTAACAAGAGCTGCACGGAAGCGGTTGTCAACTACTTGAACGCTAGCGGTGCCGCCTATCAGGCAATGGCTCAACAGATGCTGAACATGTGGGGGCAGTCCGTCGACACCCTGCTGGAGACGGCGCAGACGCAAAACGGCTCACGGTTCCCTCAGCCATACAGAGCCGATCGCGCTAATCCGATCGGGGCGGCGTCCTACATGATGCCGTGGGCGGCGGTTCCCAACAGCATGATGAATGCCAATCCAATGGCGACGTTCAACGCGCTAGGGATGCCTTACGGGATGTTCTCGCCGTTTGCTCCGTGGCTGGAAATGATGAAGCCGCCACAACACAACGCCTGGCCGATGGTCGTCGGGATGATCTCGGTTGGCGTGCCCGAGCAGGTCGCTTGGCCGGCGGCGCGGGCCAACCTTGCAGCGTTTGATGCTTTCAACGTTGCTGCCAGTTCGGTTGAAAAGGCATTCGCCGATTATCAACCGGACCCGAAGCCAGGCCCGGCTACGAGCGCTCAAGCAATACCGAATCCTCTGACCTTGGCGTTCGCCATCACGCCCTTCAATCCGAACCTACTGATGCAGTTCTTTCAGCCATTTCGCTCGCGCTGATTGGGAAATCGTGTGGCTTGAGCCCCGGGGGGCAGAATTGCGGGGTGTGGCGGCAGGCTGCTGATGGGCGGTCTGTTTTGTTTTCAGCGGGCTGTCGCGGTCACTTATCTTGCGGGGCTTAGGGCGGGTCTTTTCGGCCAGCTTGCGGGCGCAGGTGGTTTGCCTATAGTGCCGCGCCATCAGCTATCGGACGCATCAAAACAGAAACGGTAAGAAGAAAAATGGCAGCAGCGAATACGGCGGGCGGAGACGGCAGGGTCAAAAAGGTTGTTCTCGCTTATTCGGGCGGACTTGATACGTCCATCATCCTGAAGTGGCTGCAGGAGTATTACGGTGCGGAGGTGGTGACCTTCACCGCTGATCTCGGCCAGGGCGAGGAGCTGGAGCCGGCGCGCAAGAAAGCCGAGATGCTCGGTATCCCCGACGAAAATATCTTCATTGAGGACCTGCGCGAAGAGTTCGTTGCCGAGTACGTGTTTCCCATGATCAGAGCCAACGCGCTTTATGAAGGCGTCTATCTTCTTGGCACATCGATCGCCAGGCCGCTCATCGCCAAGAAGCAGATCGAGATCGCCCGAGCCACCGGCGCGGATGCGGTGTGTCACGGCGCGACTGGCAAGGGCAATGACCAGGTGCGCTTTGAACTTGGTTACTACGCGCTTGAACCGTCGATCAAGATTATCGCCCCGTGGCGGGAGTGGGAGTTCAAGAGCCGCGAGGACCTCATCGGTTTCGCAGAGAAACACCAGATACCGGTGCCAAAGGACAAGCGTGGTGAAGCGCCATTCTCGGTTGATGCAAACCTGTTGCACTCGTCTTCGGAAGGCAAGGTTCTGGAAGACCCCAACGAGGAGCCGCCGGCTTACGTCTACATGCGCACAGTTGCTCCCGAAGACGCTCCGGATGAGGCGACCATCATCACCATCGGTTTTGAAAAGGGTGATGCGGTGTCACTTAACGGGGCAAAGCTGTCGCCGGCGACGCTGCTCGCCAAACTCAACGAACTTGGGCGTGACAACGGAATTGGGCGGGTGGATCTTGTCGAGAACCGTTTCGTTGGCATGAAGTCGCGTGGGGTCTATGAGACTCCCGGCGGTACGATTTTGCTCGCTGCGCACCGGGCGATTGAGAGCCTGACGCTGGACCGAGACGCGGCGCATTTGAAAGACGAGCTGATGCCGCGCTATGCGGAGCTCGTCTATAACGGCTTCTGGTTTGCTCCCGAACGCGAGATGCTGCAGGCGTTGATCGACAAGAGCCAAGAGAATGTTGAAGGCGAGGTCCGCCTGAAGCTCTACAAGGGCAACGTCATCGTGATTGGGCGAAAGAGCGATAAATCGCTGTACTCCGACCAGCTGGTTACCTTCGAAGACGACCAGGGTGCATACGATCAAAAGGACGCCGAGGGCTTCATCCGCCTAAATGCGCTGCGCCTAAGAACGCTGGGAATGCGGGACCGCGGCTAGGGCGAAGGGCCGCCTTCAGCCTCTTTGATAGATAGGTTCCGATTTCGCGCGGGCGAATTCGCGCTGGACCTGATGTGGCTTTTCCAGCGCAGAGAAGGCAGCGTTGAGGCGGCGCGACATGGTGTCGAGATAGCTTTTTACCTCGACGGGTAAGTCCAAATTGGCATAGCGATCCGGGTGATAGAGCTTGGAAAGGCAATGGTACTTTTCGCGGATTGCTTCCCAGTCGGCGCCGCGCGGCAAGTTCAAGACAGTGTATGGGTCGAATTCGTCGGAACCCTTGGCGAGCCGTAGGTGGTTTGCTTTCGGGATATCGGTGAGCCGGACAGCGCGCACCGCTGCCTTGGAAATCAGCTCGCGGTCCCCATCATAGGGCTGGAAATCGAGGAAACCGCCGGCGCTGTTCAGCTCTTCATAGGCGTGGCGCGTGGCGGCCGTGAAAAAGTGTCCCGTGAGGATGCGGCCATCGTCCATGGAAAGTTCTACGCTGATGGCGTTTTCGCGTTTATCGGACGGATTTTCAGTGCGACTGCGCTCGAACATAACGGCTCTGGCGTCTGATTGTTTCAAAATGGGATGACCAGTGATCGTGTATCTATAGTTTGCAAATGCTGGACCGCGAGTTCCGGAGCCGTGATTGGAAAAGAGATGTTTGGTCGCATGGTTCCTCGTCTGGGCGACAAACAACTGTGCTGTCCATGTTCGCCAACAAGCCCGCTCGGTCCGAGATTTTAAGTATACATTTCACGGAGTTCTACCGACATGGCCAAATCCGATCAGCCACGCTCCATACACTT
>JAUWFF010000263.1 GCA_030607105.1 Filomicrobium sp. | reverse complement strand
ATTGCGCAAGACTTGAAAGCCCGGCTGTCCGCATTCATGTCCACAGGGGCTTAAGCTACGCGCTTAGTTATTATCCCATGGTTGCGGTAAAAAGCCACGAAGCGGCCCGTTTTCTAAGATCGCCGGACCAAGGCATTTCTGCCATCCTCACCTACGGAACCGACGCTGGCTTGGCCTCGGAGCGCGCACGCAGCGCAGCCCAATCCTGGGCCGCGCTGGAAGACCCGCCCTCGGAGATCATTCGACTCGGCGATGCAGACCTTGAAACCGATCCTGACCGCCTGTCTGTCGAAGTGATGATGGTACCCATGTTTGGGGGTCATAAGGTGATCCTCGCCGCTGCTGGACGACGCATCAATGCAAAGCTGCTAAAGGAACTCATTACTGCAGGCCCGCTGCCAAGCGTGCTTGTGGTCGAAGCCGGCAACCTCAAACCCACCGATGCCCTTCGAAGCATTTTCGAGAAAGCAAAACACGCCGCCGCAATCGCATGCTTTCCCGACGAGGGGCGCGACCTCGCCGCACTCGTCGACGAAGAGATCAAATCCGCCAACATGACAATCTCGCCAGAGGCACGCGACCTTCTAATCGCACAGCTTGGCGCTGACCGCGCGCTCTCACGCGGCGAGATCGACAAGTTGATCCTCTACTGCGCCGGTCGAAAACGCATCGAATCCTCCGATGTCGAGGCAATTGTCAGCGATGCTTCCGAACTCAACATCGACCGCATTGTCAATGCCGCTGCCGCAGGCCAGGCGGGCGTCGCTGTACGCGAACTCGCCCGCGCTCTGACTGGTGGAGAAAACGCCCAGATGATCATCCTTGCCTTGCAGCGTCACTTCATGCGCTTGCATCGCATCCAGGCCGAAGTGTCTGCCGGCCGCTCTGTCGCCGACGCAATGAAGGCACTCCGCCCACCGCTGCACTTCAAGCAGAAAAATGCTGTCTCATCGCAGATCCGACGCTGGCCGTTGGCCGCGTTGACCCGGGCCCAAAAAGAAATCTCACTGGCCGCGAGGAACGCGCGCAGCACCGGGGCCCGCGACGACCTCATCGCCGAGTCATTGCTGTTGGCTCTCGCCAAACGCGCCCGCTGACAAACAACGCCGGCCCCCGCGTTAATCCGCCCAGCTTGCCCTCGCAGCGCTGATCCCTATAGTGACGCCGACCCACGAATTGCAGAAGAGATTCTACCAGCCGGCCGGCCGAACGTCGGGCTGGCAAAGAGGAGCAGGCATGAGCGATACGCGCTACGACATCATCGGCATAGGCAACGCCATCGTCGACATCATCGGCCGCTGCGATGATGACTTCTTGGCAAAACACGATGCACCAAAGGGGCACATGCGCCTCGTCGGCGCCGAAACCATCGCATCGCTTTACGCCGACATGGGCCCCGCCATTGAAATTTCCGGCGGCTCCGCAGCAAACACGCTGGTTGGCGTATCCTCATTTGGCGGAGCCGGCGCGTTCATCGGCAAAGTCGCCGGCGACGAATTCGGTAAGATCTTTGCCCATGACATCCGCGCCGCGGGCGTCGACTTCAACTCCAAAGCGGTGAATGGCAAAGACCCGACATCACGCTCGCTAATCCTCGTCACGCCCGACGGTGAGCGCACCATGAATACCTTCCTCGGCATCTCCACCGACATAGACGATGGAGAAGTCGATCCCGCAGCCATAAAGGCCGCCAAGATCGTCTATCTCGAAGGCTATTTGTTTGATCGCCCCGATGCCAAAGCCGCGTTCCGCCAAGCCGTCGACATCGCCAAGTCAGCAGGCCGCAAGGTCGCCCTGAGTTTGTCGGATGGCTTCTGCGTTGACCGTCACCGGGTCGAGTTCGTTGGACTCATTCGCGACGGCATCGACATTCTGTTTGCCAACGAAGATGAGATCAAATCTCTTTATGAAACATCGGAGTTCGAGGAGGCCGCCAACCGCACATTGGCCGATACGGACCTGGCTGCATTGACCAGAAGCGCCAAGGGTTCGATTGTCATCAGCAAAGGCGAAAGGATTGAGATCCCGGTTGACCCGGTAGACGAGGTCGTTGACACAACCGGAGCCGGCGACCTTTACGCCGCCGGGTTTCTTTTTGGCTTGGCGTCCGGCCAGGACCTCGGGACGGCCGGCCGCCTCGGCAGCATCGCTGCTGCCGAAATCATCAGCCACATGGGCGCGCGCCCGGAAGTCAATCTCGGCGAACTCGCACGCGCCAAAGGCATTCTAACTTGAGGCCAAACCGTCATGCAGCTGGCCACACATCCCCGTGACCGCCTCATTGTCGCTCTCGATCTACCGACCGTTGATGAAGCCAGGTCTCTCGTGCGGACCCTGGGGCACGAAGTCAGTTTTTACAAGATCGGTTTGGAACTGATCTTGTCGGGCACTCCGGGCGACAGTGGTCTGGGATTAGTGAGCGAGCTGGTCGAAAGCGGCAAACGAGTCTTCCTTGACGCGAAGCTGCTCGACATCTCCAACACGGTTGAACGCTCGGTCAACCGCGTCGCCGATCTCGGCGCAACTTTTCTCACCATCCATGGACATGACCAGAAGACCTTGCGGGCCGCTGTTTCCGGCCGCGGCGACCGCGAACTGAAGCTACTCGCCGTAACCGTACTGACCAGCCTGAACAGCAGTGATCTGGACGAGCAGGGCATCACCATGTCACCCGCCGAACTCGTGCTGCGTAGGGCAAAACTCGCCAAACAGGCGGGCTTCGACGGAGTCATAGCATCCGGCCAGGAGGCCGCCGCCGTACGCGCCTCAACCGATGCCGGCTTTCTCATCGTTACACCCGGCATCCGCCTTCCCGGCAGCGCCGCGGGCGATCAGCAGCGCATAATGACGCCACTAGATGCCATTGACGCAGGTGCCGATTACCTGGTTGTCGGGCGTCCCATCAACGCCGCCAGCGATCCGCGCGCAGCCGCAGCCACATTTGTTAAAAGGATCGCCGAGGCCGGTTAGGACCTGGGCGCAACGAAAAGGATCGACCGAATGTCAAAGGGATACGTCATCGCCCACGCTGTCGTTACCAACCCCGATGCCTGGGCACGGTATGCCGCCAAGACTCAAGTAGCCCTCGATAAGTTCGGCGGCGTTCCGATTGTCCGCGGCGGTCGCCACGAGGTAATTGAAGGCGTTGGCGTGGCCCGCAATGTTATCCTTGAATTTCCTAGTTACGAAGCCGCTCTCGGCTACGCCAAATCGCCGGAGTATGCTGAAGCCAAGGCGCTGCGCCAGGGCGCCGGCACGATCGACATCGTAGTTGTCGAGGGCGTCTGAGCTTCGACTCCAGCCGAAAGCCTACAAGTGCCCCATAGACCCAAGAGCGATAGCCATCCGCCGTGGCGCGCCACCGTGGTTACCTTGTTTCCGGAAATGTTTCCAGGGCCGCTTGGCTACTCACTTTCGGGGCAGGCCCTCGAGGCCGGCTTGTGGTCACTCGATTGCGTCGCGTTGCGTGACTTTGGTCAAGGGCGTCATCGGCAGGTTGACGACACCCCGGCAGGCGGCGGCGCCGGCATGGTGATGCGCGCCGACGTTATCGCCGCTGCCGTCGACCATGCCTTGGAGACGCAATCCCTCTCAGACGTCCCTCGCCTCTATTTGTCACCGCGTGGGAGGCGTCTC